>NZ_JBFULB010000023.1:11904-34077 GCF_056400545.1 Stenotrophomonas sp. P5_A8
GCCCAGCGCCCGGCACTACCTCAGGCCGCCTGCGGCAATCCGCTCCGGGCAGCCCTGCCGGCATCCAGCACGAACACATCCACCGCCTCGTTGAGGGCGATGGCCTGTTCTTCCATGCTGCGTGCCGCCGCCGTTGCTTCCTCGACGAGCGCGGCATTCTGCTGGGTAGCTTCATCCATGTGCACCACGGTCTGGTTGACCTGTTCGATGCCCGCGGACTGCTCCTGCGACGCGGCGGAAATCTCGGCCATGATGGCGGTCACCTGCTGCACGCCGCTGACGATCTCGCCCATGGTCTGCCCGGCCTGCTGCACCAGCCGCGCGCCGCTGGCGACATCGCCGACGGAGAGGTCGATCAAGGTCTTGATCTCCTTGGCGGCCCCGGCCGAACGCTGGGCCAGCGTGCGCACTTCGCTGGCGACCACGGCAAACCCGCGGCCCTGTTCGCCGGCACGCGCCGCTTCCACCGCCGCGTTGAGCGCCAGGATGTTGGTCTGGAACGCGATGCCATCGATCACCGAGATGATTTCGGCGATGCGCCGGGACGAGGTCTGGATYGCGCCCATGGTCTGCACCACCTGGCCGACGACCTCACCGCCCTCGGCAGCCACCGCGTGCGCGCCGATCGCCAGCTGGTTGGCCTGTCGCGCGTGTTCGGCGTTCTGGCGCACGGTGGAGGTCAGCTCTTCCATCGAGGCGGCGGTTTCCTCCAGGTTGGCCGCCTGCTGCTCGGTGCGCTGGGACAGATCGTTGTTGCCTGTGGCGATCTCCCCGGCCGCCGCCTGGATCGACTGCGCGGCGCGCTTGATGTCGCCGACGATGCCGGTCAGCTGGCCGGTGGTCAGCGCCACATCGTCGCGCATGCGGGCGAACACCCCGTGGAACTGGCCGTGCATGCGCGCGCTGAGATCGCCGCGTGCGATCGCCTGCAGCACGGTCGACACCTGCTCCAGATCCTGTTCGGTCGTCTGCATCAGCCGGTTGAGACCACCGACCATGTCGCGGAAGTCGTACTGGTAACGCGCTTCGTCGCCACGCTGGCTGAAATCGCCGGCCGCCGCTGCCGTGGCGAGGCGCTTGATCTCGGCATTGATCGCGCCCAGGTTGACCTTGGCGGTATCCAGCGCCTGGGTGATCACCGCCTTTTCGCCGGGCAGACGTTCCATGTCCAGCGACAGATCGCCCACCGCATAGCGGCCCATGATCTCGATCGCGCGCATCTTCACCTGGATATGCGCATGCACCAGCGCGTTGCTGTCGCGGACCATCTGGCCGTAGCCGCCAGGGAAGGCAGTGTCGTCCATGCGGTAGCTGATCTGGCCGGCGTCATGGCGCTCGGCCATGGTGGCCTGCGCGGCCAGCACCTCCTTGAGCGTGCGGGTCACCGCGCCCATCGCCTGGCCGAGGCGGCCGATCTCGTCGCGGCTGTGCACCTGCACGCTGTGGTCCAGCTCACCGCGAGCTACCGCACGTGCGGCCGCTTCCACCGCCACCACCGGGGCGATCACCGCACGACGCAGCCACACGGCCAGCACGCCCATCAGTACCGCGGCGGCCAACGCGGTCAACACGGCACAGAGCAGCAGCGTGCGGCGTGCCTGCGTCGAGCGCGATGTCACCGCCTGTTCGGCCACCTGCGCGGTCTGCTTGCCCAGCGCATCCAGCGTGGTGCCCAACGCACGGTCCTTGCCCCGCACCAGCGCATCGCCCTGCAACGGGCTGTAGCCGCTGGCGGCGAACGCCTCAAGTGCGCCGTGGTACTCCTTCTGCAGCGCGGCGTGCTGGGCCAGGAAGCGGGCGGCCAGTCGTGCGGTGTTGGCGTCGTCGCTGCCGGCCAGCGCCTTGGCCAGCGCGGCGGTCTTGCCGCCCTGGCTGTCGAACGCGGCCAGATGGCGCGTGCGCAGCGCTTCATCGCTGCCGCGGATCAGCACGTTCTTCCATTCCTGCACCTGCAGCCGGAACTCGCGCTGCAGCAATTCGGCCTGCGCGTTGCGCGCCACCGCTGGCGGAACGTCGGTGGACAGGTTCAACCAGGCCGAGGCAAGCCCGGCCAAGGCGCACAGCACCACGATGGCCAGACCGAGCGACAGCGCGCCCAGCAACTTGAACTGCAGGCTCAGGGCGCGCGTGGGCACGCTGGATGTCTTGTTCATGGGGAGGGAAAGTGAGGGAGGGCGATGCGGTATCGGTTCGCGGCAGCTCTTTCTGAAGTGGGATGTGCATCACATTTATGTCTCCATTTACTGAAATGAAAATGATGTGACAGTGCCCAACGGCATGCCCAGGCGGTGCTGGACACCCGGTCGATTTGTAACTATGGTTGTTACATGAAATCCAGCAACCAGTTCTCCGACGCCCTGCATGTGATGGCCCATCTGGTCGGTCAGGATGGCCCGCGCACTTCCGAGCAGCTCGCCATGTGCCTGCCCACCCACCCGGTGGTGATCCGGCGCCTGCTTGCCGCCCTGCAACGGGGCGGGCTGGTGCGCACGGTGCGCGGTCACGGCGGCGGCAGCCAGCTGGCACGTGAGCCGGCACAGATCACCCTGCACGACGTCTACATCGCCATCGGCGCGCCGGCCCTGCTGCACACCGGTGCGCGCGAGACCGGGCGTGGCTGTCCGGTGCAGCAGGTGGTCAACGAGGCGCTGGACGACAGCTACCGCCAGGCCCAGACCCTGCTTGAGCAGCGCCTGCGCGGCACCACCCTGGCCACCCTCGGCGAGGCCTTCGCCCGCCACCTGGCCCACCATGCAGCAGGAGTTCCCCATGCGATTTGACGCCGTGATCGTAGGCGGCAGTTTTGCCGGCCTGTCCGCCGCCCTGATCCTGGCGCGTGCGCGCCGCGACGTCCTGGTGATCGACAGCGGGCTGCCGCGCAACCGCTTCGCCGCGCATTCGCACGGCGTGCTGGGCCAGGACGGCATCGCCGGTAGCGAGATGCTCCGGCAGGCCAAGGCGCAGCTGCTGGACTACCCGACCGTGCGCTGGGTCAGTGACACCGTCACCGACGCACATGCCAGCGCCGATGGCTTCACGGTCACCACCGCCGACGGCGGCACGTGGGCAGCGCGCAAGCTGCTGCTGGCCACCGGTATCCGCGACGAATTGCCCGACATTGCCGGGGTGAGCGAACGGTGGGGCCACAGCGTGCTGCACTGCCCGTACTGCCACGGCTACGAGGTCGGCGGCGGCGCGATCGGCCTGCTTGGCGGTCACGCGATGTCGGTGAAGATGGCCGGCCTGCTCGCCGACTGGGGCCAGGTCACGCTGTTCGCGCACGGCATGGTCATCGACGACGACGAACGGGCGATGCTGCAGCGGCGCGGCGTCAGCATCGAAACCTCGCAGGTGGTCAAACTGGCCGGGCAGGCGCCGGACCTGAGCGGGGCGCTGCTTGCCGACGGCCGCCACATCGACCTGCGCGCGCTGTTTGTCGCGGCGCGCCAGCACATGGCCTCGCCGCTTGTCGAACAGCTCGGCTGCGTGCTGGAAGAAAGCCCAATCGGCGTGCTGGTGCAGGTGGACGCGCAGAAGCAGACCAGCGTGCCCGGCGTGTACGCCGCCGGCGATGCGAGCGTGGTGGGCAACATCACCCTGGCAAATGCCGAAGGGGTCCGCGCCGGGATCAGTGTGCATCACGCGCTGGTGGCCGAAGACAGCGCGGTGGCCTGAACGGAAACGGCCACCCGAAGGTGGCCGTAGCGTGTTGCCGTAACCGTTGATCGCCGGGCGTCCGTCACCGATGCGTCTGGCCGTCGGGGTAACTCAGCCCTGCTCGGCACTCGCTGCATCCAGCTGCGCCACATCTTCGGTCGACAGCGCGACCTGCGCGGCAGCCAGCACATCCTTCAGCTGCTCGACGCTGGTCGCGCTGACGATCGGTGCGGTGATGCCGGGGCGTGCGATCAGCCAGGCCAGCGCGACCTGCGCGGCCGTCGCGCCGTGCCCGGCGGCGATGTCATCCAGCGCGGCCAGGATGCGCAGCCCGCGTGGGTTGACGTACTTGCTCACCACGCTCTGGCCGCGCGCACTACTCTTGCCCGCATCTTCGGCACTGCGGTACTTGCCGCTGAGGAAGCCACTGGCCAGCGAGTAGTAGCTGATCACGCCAATGCCGTGTTCGCGTACCAGCGGCTCCAGCGCGGCTTCATAGCCGGCGCGGTCGTACAGGTTGTACTCCGGCTGCAGGGTTTCATAGCGTGGCAGCGTGTAGTCCGCCGACACCTTCAGCGCATCGGCCAGGCGGCGGGCACTGTAGTTGGACGCGCCGATCGCGCGCACCTTGCCCTGCTCGATCAGACGACCGAAGGCGGCCAGCGTGGTTTCCAGCGGGGTGGATTCGTCGTCTTCGTGCGCCTGGTACAGATCGATCACATCGGTCTGCAGACGGCGCAGCGAATCTTCCACCGCCGCGGCGATATTGTCGGCCGACAGGCCCGGGCGCTCTGCCCACTTGGCCACCTTGGTGGCCAGCACCACCTTGTCGCGCTTGCCGCTGTGCTTGAACCAGCGGCCGAGGATCGTTTCCGATTCGCCGCCGCTGTTGCCGGGTACCCACGCCGAGTAGACATCGGCGGTGTCGACCAGGTTGAAGCCGGCATCGACGAACGCATCCAGCAACGCGAACGAGGTCTTCTCGTCTGCGCTCCAGCCGAAGACGTTGCCACCGAAGGCGATGGGGGCGACATGGAGGCCGGAACGACCGAGTTCGCGTGTAGCAGTCATGGGTGATGTTCTCCCTGGGAATCGTTTCCACAGGATACGGCCGGCGTGGTGACAGCGTTGCGGCAGCAGGCACAAAACAGTGTTCCGGATTGCTGCGTCGCACTAACGTTTTGTGAACACCTGTGCACGCCTGGCTGCTAGTCTCGCGGCATCCCGCTACCGGAAGCTCCGCTGATGAAAGCCCGTTCGTTGACCTGTGCCTGCCTGTTCACCGTCTCCACCCTGATGCTCGCCGCGCCCGCGATGGCCATCAAGCCTGCCGGCCCGAACGCGCAGGTTGCCATTACCCCGGCCGTGCAGAAGGCCGTGCAGGACAGCCATCGCGATCCGGCCAACGTCAAGCGCGATGCGTATCGCCATCCTGCGCAGACGCTGTCGTTCTTCGGCGTGGCACCGGGCAAGACGGTCATCGAGATCACCCCCGGCAGCGGCTGGTACTCGGAAATCCTCGCTCCGCTGCTGCGCGGCAAGGGCAGCTACGTGGCCGCCGTGGTTGATCCGATGGCCGTGCCCGAGGGCCGTGGCCGCGATTACCAGCAGCGCAGCCGCGAGGGACTGGAGAAAAAGTTCGCCGGCAACGCGGCGGTGTACGACAAGGCCACGCTGGTTGCCTACAACCCGACCGCGCCGGTGTTCGGTGCGGCCAATTCCGCCGACGTGGTGCTGACCTTCCGCAACGTGCACAACTGGCGCAGCGCCAACCAGGCCGAAGGCATGTTCAAGGGCTTCTACAGCGTGCTCAAGCCCGGCGGCGTGCTCGGCGTGGTCGAGCACCGCGCCAAGGCCGACGTGCCCGCCGATGACAAGACCGGGTATGTGGGCCAGAAGGAGGTGATCGCGATGGCCGAGGCCGCCGGCTTCAAACTGGCCGGCAGCAGCGAGATCAACGCCAACCCGCGCGATACCAAGGACTACCCCAACGGGGTATGGACGCTGCCGCCGACCAACCAGCACGACGCCGCCGACGAGGCCAAGTACCAGGCCATCGGTGAAAGCGACCGCATGACCCTGCGCTTCATCAAGCCCAAGGGCTGATACCGGTCGCGGCTGCGCACGTACCGATCGCAGGTCGGTACGTGCAGGTCGTCCCGTGCGATGCCTGCCGCGCCGCATCGTCGATCAGGCGTCACTGCCGCAGCCATGGCGGCACGCCCGCCCGAGGCTACGGGATGGGACAATGGCGGCTCCATTGCCGCCCGCTCCGCCATGCTGATCGCCTTCAACAAACCCTTCAACGTGCTGTGCCAGTTCACCGACCGCAGCCAGCCGCCGCGCGCGACACTGGCCGGATTCGGCCTGCCGCCGGCGGTGTATGCGGCCGGACGGCTGGACTACGACAGCGAGGGCCTGCTGCTGCTCACCGATGACGGTGGCCTGGCGCACACCCTCACCGATCCGCGGCACAAGGCGGACAAAACGTATTGGGTGCAGGTGGAAGGCACGGTCAGCGACGACCAGCTGCAGGCATTGCGGCGTGGCGTACCGCTCAACGATGGGCCGACGTTGCCGGCGGGCGTGGAGCGTCTGGACCCTGCACCGACGCTGTGGCCGCGCGATCCGCCGGTCCGTTTCCGCAAGACCGTCCCCGATGCCTGGCTGGCGATCACCCTGCGCGAAGGGCGCAACCGCCAGGTGCGGCGGATGACCGCGGCCGTGGGCCTACCCACGCTGCGGCTGGTGCGGGTGTCGATGGGCGCGCATGCGCTGGATGACCTGCAACCCGGCCAATGGCGCGAGATCCGGTAGCGCCACCCCATGGGGGGCTGCGCGCTGTGCCGGGCGTAAAACGCAGCCACCCATGGGGTGGCTCTACCCCGCCCCAAAAAAAACCGCCGGGCGTTGCCGGCGGTTTCGATGCGTCAACGCTGACCCGAAAGGATCAGGCGTCGCTGCCGATGTCGCTGTGTTCGTCCACCACGGTGCTGGCGCGACGGTTGCGGGCGCTGATGCGCTGCGCCTGGCCGTTCACCACCTCGCCGTTGGCGAGCTTCTTCTTCTGCTGCTTGCGGTACAGCGCGTAGCCCAGCAGGCCCACGCCGACGGCGGCAGCGGCGATGGTCACGGCCGGGTTGCGACGCACCACCTTGGCGGCCACCTTGCTGCCGGTCTTCACTGCGCCAAGCGCCGCGCCGGTCTTGATCCAGTCGGTCGCCTGCGGCCCGAAGTGGCGCAGGTTGCTGCCAGCATGCTTGAGGCCGTCACCGGCGGTGCTTGCCAGGTCCAGGGCGCGCTCGAGGGCGCGGTCGGTAATCACAGTCAATCTGCTCATGGGGGGTCCTTTGCCTCGGTTCTGGTCCAGTGTCGCCCTTGGGCCGTGTAGGGCGTGTTATCCGCCAGCCACGACCGGATGACGACTGTAGCCGCTCCTCAGGGCCACCGCCGTGGCACCGGATGACGCGGTCAGCCGCCAGCCATGAATGCGCCGGGCGCGTGAGGGCGCGCCGCCGGCGGCATCATGTCCCGCGCGGCTTGGCCCGATGGGTGGCGGTCGCCGTCCACGGATCGTCCGGCCACGGGTGCTTGGGATAGCGCCCCTTCATTTCCTTTTTTACGTCCGTGTAGGTGTTCGCCCAGAAGTTGCGCAGGTCCTGGGTGACCTGCAAGGGGCGTCCACCCGGCGAGAGCAGATGCAGGGTGAGCGGAATGCGTCCGTCGGCGATGCGCGGGGTGTCGGCCAGGCCGAACAGTTCCTGCAGCTTCACCGCCAGCACCGGAGGCTGCGGGGTGATGCCATCGGCATCGACGGCATAGTGGATCGCCCGCTCCATGCCCGACGGCACGGCGATGCGGACCGGCGCATGGCGATCGATCAACTGACGCTGCGCCCACGGCAACGGCGACTTCAATGCCTCGCCCAGGCTCGCCTCGTCCAGCGCATCCAGACGCGTCTTGCCGTTGAAGGCCGGCGTGAGCCAGCGCGGCAGGCTGTCCATCAAGGCCGCATCGGACAGATCGGGCAGTTCCAGCTCGGGCATCCACGCGCGTACCGCCAGCGCGCGCGCCTGCCACTGGCGCAGGCCGTCGGTCCACGGCAGCGCTTCGAGCCCCAGTTCGGCCACGGCCTCGGTCAGCGCCTGCGCGGCGTGGGCCGGATCCACGCGCCCGGCCGAACGGCTGTCGAGCACGATGCGGTCGAAGCGGGTCTCACGACGCGCCACCAGCGCGCGCTTGTCGGCGTCCCAGCGCACCACGTCTTCCTGTTGGAAGCGCTCGGGGAAATCACGCCGCAGCCGGTTTTCATCGACCGGCGCGGCGCGCAGCAGCAGCGCATCGCGTGCCTCGAAGCGCAGCTCCACCGCCACCAGCCACGGTTCGCCGCGCAGGTCGCTGGGATCGAACAGGCGCGCGCTGCGACCGTTGGCCAGCAGGTAGCGCAGCGGGTCGGTGGGGTGGCGCGCGGCGATGCGGTCGGGGAAGGCATGGGCGAGCAGATCGCCGAGCCGATGCGCCTCCACCGAGGCCGGCGGCGCGGTGTCGCAACGCAGGCGGCGTCGCCATTGTTTGCTGGCCGCATCGATGGCGGCCAAGGCGCCGCGGTTGGCGTCGTGCGGTGCGCGCCCCTGCCGGAACGCGGCCAGCGCACGCCAGCGGGCGGCCAGTGCATCGCCGCCCTGGCGCAGCGGATCGCGCGCTTCCACCAGTGCGGCCAGGTCGCAGGCCAGCGCCTGTTCGACGCCGCCTTCGGCTGCCAGCAGCATCGCCGCCAGCCGCGGGTGCGTGCCCAGGGTGAGCATGCGCCGGCCGAGCGCGGTCAGGGCGCCACCGTCGCGCATCGCACCCAGCCGCTGCAGCAATTCACGGGCGGCGGCCAGGGCGCCGACCGGCGGCGCGTCGACGAAGCGCAGGTCATCGCTGCCCCACGCGGCCAGTTCCAGTGCCAGCGACGCCAGTTCCACCTGCACCATCTCCGGCCGTCGCTGCGCTTCCAGCCGCTGCGACTGCGGCCACAACCGCCATGCCCAGCCGTCGGCAACGCGTCCGGCGCGTCCTGCGCGCTGGTCGGCCGAGGCCTGCGCGATGCTCACCACATCCAGACGCGCAAAGCCGCTGTTGGGGTCGTAGCGCGGTTCCCGCGCCACCCCGGCATCGATCACCACGCGCACGCCGGGCAGGGTGACCGAAGATTCGGCCACGTTGGTGGCCAGCACCACCCGGCGCTGGCCGTTCGGATCGGGCTGCAGCACGCGCGACTGCTGCTCCACCGGCAGCTCGCCGTGCAGCGGCAACACCTGCACCGTCGGCGGCAGCACCTGTTCCAGCGCCGCCTGGGTACGCGCGATCTCGCGCTGGCCGGGCAGGAACACCAGCACGTCGCCGGGATGTTCGGCCAACGCCTGCTCCACCGCGCGGCGCGCCTGCGCCTCCAGCGCTTCCTCGCGGCGTGCGGGGAAATGGCTGATGACCACCGGGAAGCTGCGGCCTTCGCTGCTCAGGCGCGGCGCCTCCAGGAACTGCGCCAGGCGCTCGCCATCCAGCGTGGCCGACATCACCACGATGCGCAGGTCCTCGCGCAGCTGCGCCTGCACATCCAGCGCCAAGGCCAGGCCCAGGTCGGCGGCCAGGTGGCGCTCGTGGAATTCATCGAACAGCAGCGCGCCCACGCCCTCCAGCATCGGGTCGTCCTGCAGCATCCGGGTCAGGATGCCTTCGGTGACCACTTCCACGCGCGTGCGTGCGGACACCTTGTTCTCGAAGCGGATGCGGTAACCGACGGTACCGCCGACCTCGTCGCCCAGCTGGCGCGCCATGAACTGCGCGGCACTGCGTGCGGCGACCCGGCGCGGTTCCAGCATGAGGATCTTGCGGCCCTGCAGCCATGGGGCGTCCAGCAGCGCCAGCGGCACCTGGGTGGTCTTGCCCGCACCGGGTGGCGCTTCCAGCACCAGCCGTGGATGGGTGGCCAGATGCGCGAGGATCTGCGGCAGCAGCGGGGAGATCGGGAAAATCGGCGTGCTCATGGGCCAAGGATACGGGCCGTGGGCGGGGGCGGCGAGACGTGTACGCCGGGGCCGTGCAGGCGGCACGCTAGAATGGACGGGTTCACTGTCCTGTAGCCCCCCATGCACCTGATCGATATCGGCGCCAACCTCACCCACGATTCCTTCGATCGCGACCGCGACGCCGTACTGGCGCGCGCGCGCGATGCCGGCGTGGTGCAGATGGTGATCACCGGCGCCAGCCGCGAGCACTCGCCGATGGCGTTGGAGCTGGCGCGCCAGCACCCGGGGTTCCTGTACGCCACCGCCGGCGTGCATCCGCATCACGCGGTGGAGTACACCGACGCGTGTGATGCGGAGATGCGTGCGCTGCACGCGCATGCCGAGGTGGTGGCGGTGGGCGAATGCGGGCTGGATTACTTCCGCGATTTCGCCCCGCGCCCGGCCCAGCACCGCGCGTTCGAACGCCAGTTGCAGCTGGCCAGCGACGTGCGGGCCGCCAATGGCGCGCGCAAGCCGCTGTTCCTGCACCAGCGCGACGCGCACGCCGATTTCATGGCGCAGATGAAGAACTTCGACGGCAAGCTCGGCGCGGCGGTGGTGCATTGCTTCACCGGCGAGCGCCAGGAACTGTTCGATTACCTGGACCAGGACTGGTACATCGGCATCACCGGCTGGCTGTGCGATGAGCGCCGCGGTGGCCACCTGCGCGAGCTGGTCAGGCACATCCCGGCCAACCGCCTGATGATCGAGACCGACGCGCCGTACCTGCTGCCACGCTCGCTCAAGCCGATGCCCAAGGACCGCCGCAACGAGCCGATGTTCCTGTCGCATATCGTCGAGGAGCTGGCGCGCGACCGTGGCGAGGAAGTGGACGTCACGGCAGCCAATGCGACGGCGGCCACGCGCACGTTCTTCCGCCTGCCCGACGCAGCCTGACCCGCCCCGGCGTCGGTAGTGCCGAGCCGTGCTCGGCAACCGCGCAACGCGCGGCCCAGACCAGGCGTATCTATTGCCCGATCCGGTAGTGCCGAGCCATGCTCGGCAACCGCGCGACGCGCGGCCTACACCGGGCGTATTTATTGCCCGATCGGGTAGTGCCGAGCCATGCTCGGCAACCGCGCGACGCGCGGCCCACACCGGGCGTATTTATTGCCCGATCCGGTAGTGCCGAGCCATGCTCGGCAACCGCGCGACGCGCGGCCCACACCAGACGTATTTGTTGCCGGCCACCCGGGTACCGGAACGGAGAGCAGCCGAGCATGGCTCGGCTCTACCGGTTCGCGGTGACGCGCCCGTCGCCGGCCGCCCACGCATCGGTCAAGCCTTCGCGGTAGGTCGGGAACCGCGGCTGCCACTGCAATGCCTCGCGTGTGCCGCGACTGTCGATGCGCTTGTTGCTGCTATAGAAGCGCCGCAGAGAAGCAGGGACGGCCGGATCATCCCAGGCCTGCGGCGCAGGCAGCGGCAGGCCACTCAGGGCCGCCGCATAGGCCAGCACGTCCTGCGGCGGAGCCGGCTCATTGTCGGCCGGCAGATACAGCGCGTTACCCCGCGGCCGGCGCATCGCTGCGAGCACCGCAGTGGCGAGATCTTCGACGTGCAGCCGGTTGAATACCTGGCCCGGACGCACAACCTGCCGCGCCTTGCCCTGTGCCAACTGCACCAGCGCGTTGCGTCCGCGTCCGTACAGGGCGGGCAGCCGGAACACCGCCGAGGCGAGGCCGTGCGCCCGCGCGAAGGCCTGCCACTGCTGTTCGGCGCGCAGGCGCTTCAGTGCGGTGTCGTCGGTGGCATCGGCCGTCGCGTGCGTGTCGATCCAGCCGCCATCGCGGTCGGCATACACGGCCGTCGACGAAAGGTAGCCCACCCAGCGCAGCGACGGTGCATCCTGCAGCGCCTCGCCGAGCAGGCGCAGGGCGGGATCGCCGTCGGCATCGGGCGGGACACTGCACAGGATCGCATCGGCGGTTCGGATCGCCTCACGCAACGCCGCATCGAGGGCGCATCCCTCGGCCAGACGATGGCGTGGCACGCCGTCGGCCGGCGTGGTGGCGGGATCGCGCACGGTGCCGCTACAGGCAATGCCGTGTGCCTGCAGCAGCGCGGYCAGATGTCGCCCGCCGTAGCCCAGGCCCAGCACCAGCACGCGTGCCGGCGCGGTGTCGGCGGCCATGCTCAGCCCTTGCGCTGCTGCTGGTAGGCCTGCAGGTGCGCATACGCCACGGCCAGCAGGGGCGCCGCCTGTTCGGCGGCACGCGCGCGGACCAGCATGTCGCCGACGATCTGCTCGGCCTCGACCTGCTGGCCGGCTTCCAGGTCGCGCAGCATCGAGGCCTTCAGCACAGAACCGGCCTGGGTGGTCGCGGTCAGGGCGATCTCGCGCGCCTTGGCGGGAATCGGCTCACCGGCGGCGTCGGCCACGGCCAGGCATTCGTCGTACAGCCCGCGCACGATCGCCGCGCCATCATCGGTGGCCACGATCGTGCCGACATCGGCGCGCATCAGGCAGGTCGATGCGGCCAGGGTGGTCAGGAAGGTGTACTTGATCCACTGCTCCTGGCCGATCGCATCGCTGGCCACATGGTCCACGCCGGCCTGCACGCAGGCCGCCGCCAGCGCCAGCACCCGCGCGCTGCTGCCGGTGCCGTCGCGCTCGCCGAAGGTGAGCTTGGCCGCAGGCGCCAGATGCAGCACCGCGCCATCGGCGGCCTTGGTCGCGCTGATGAAGCACAGCCCGCCCAACACCGCATCGCGGCCGAAGCGCGCATCCAGAGCGGCGTAATGGCGCAGCCCGTTGAGGATCGGCAGTACCGTGGTGCGCGGCCCCATCGCCGGCGMGATGGCCTCGATGGCGCTGTCCAGGTCATAGGCCTTGCAGCTCAGGATGACCAGGTCGAACGGCTGCGCCGCCGCCAGCGCGGGCAATGCCTCGGCGCTGACGTGCTGCACCGCGAACGCCGCATCGCCCAGCGGGCTGCGGATCACCAGACCCTCGGCCTCCAGCTGGGCTGCACGCGCCGGACGTACCAGGAAGGTCACGTCCACGCCGGCCTGCGCCAGGCGACCACCGAAATAACCGCCGGTACCGCCGGCGCCGAGGATCAGGATGCGCATCAGCTCCGCATCCCCACACCACGCTTCAGCAGCCACAGCGCGAGCGCGGTGAGCGCCACCACGAAGCCGAGCATCAGCGCGTAGGCCACCCACAGCGGCACGTCGCTGGTGCCCAGCAGGCCGTAGCGGAACGCGTTGACCATGTAGAAGATCGGGTTGGCATGGGTGGCCGCTTCGGCCCAGGTCGGCAGCAGCTTCACCGAGTAGAACACGCCGCCCAGATAGGTCAGCGGGGTCAGGATGAAGGTCGGCACGATCGCCACGTCATCGAACTTCTTGGCGTACACCGCGTTGATGAAACCGGCCAGCGAGAAGATCGTCGCGCCCAGCAGCACCGTGGTCAGCGTCACCAGCGGATGCGGGATGCGCACCGGGGTGAAGAACATGGCGATGATCAGCACGATCACGCCGACCATCAGGCCGCGCAGCACCGCGCCGGACACATAGCCCCACAGGATCACCCAGTTCGGCATCGGGCTCACCAGCAGCTCTTCGACATGGCGGCCGAACTTGGCGCCGAAGAAGGACGAACTGATGTTGCCATAGCTGTTCTGGATCACGCTCATCATCACCAGGCCCGGCACGATGAACTGCATGTAGCTGTAGCCGCCCATCTCGCCCACGCGCGAGCCGATCAGGCCGCCGAAGATCAGGAAGTACAGGGTCATGGTGATCGCCGGCGGCACCAGGGTCTGGCCCCAGATGCGCAGGATGCGCGCCACTTCGCGGCGCACGATGGTCATCAGCGCGATGCGGTTGCGCTGGCCGTCGGTCAGGACCGGGGTCGGGGTGCTGCTCATGCCACGTTCTCCTGGTTGCCGGTGAGGCGCACGAACAGCTCCTCCAGGCGGTTGCTCTTGGTCCGCATCGAACGCACCCGGATGCCGGCGGCGTTCAAGGCGTCAAAGACCCGGTTGAGGTCCATCGCGCGCGGCATGTCCACATCCAGCGTGTGGCTGTCGGTGGCGATCAGGATGGCGCCTTCGATTTCCGGCAGCTGGGCCGGCAGGCTGCCGTCGATGTCGAACAGGAAGCCTTCCACGTCCAGCTTGGCCAGCAGTTCGCGCATCGGGCCCTGGGTGACGATCTGGCCGTGGTTGATGATGGCCAGGTTCCGGCACAGGTGCTCGGCTTCTTCCAGGTAGTGCGTGGTCAGGATGATCGTGGTGCCGGCGGCATTGATCTCCTTGAGCACGCGCCACATGTCGCGGCGGATCTCGATGTCCACACCGGCGGTGGGCTCATCCAGGATCAGCAGGCGCGGGCGGGTCATCATCGCGCGGGCGATCATCAGCCGGCGCTTCATGCCGCCGGACAGGGTACGGCTCATCACCTGCGCCTTCTCCCACAGATGCGCGCGCTTGAGCTCCTCTTCGGCCATCTTCTCGGCCTCGGCGCGGGCCACGCCGTAGAACCCGGCGTAGTTGACCAGGATGTCGAAGGGCTTCTCGAACAGGTTGAAGTTGATCTCCTGCGGGACCAGGCCGATCAGGCGCATGGTCGCACTGCGGTTGCGCACCAGGTCGCTGCCGAAGACCTCGACCTGGCCCTCGCTGAGGTTCACCAGCGAGCTGATGATGCCGATCAGGGTGGACTTGCCGGCCCCGTTGGGGCCCAGCAGGGCGAAGAAATCGCCCGGGAGGACGTCCAGCGAGACGCCCTTCAGGGCCTGGGTGCCGTTTTCGTAGGTTTTACGGAGGTCGCGGACCCGCAGGGCGGGGGCCGTACCGGTCGCGGGAGTGTTCTGGGAAGCCAAGCTCTTGCCTTCGCGCCTGCGGGCTGGCGCTGGATAGGGGCGGGGAGCGGCTATTATAGAAGACCCCGAGGGCTTGCCCCGGCTACACACTGTCCCGAAAAGTCGTGCCTGCCCAATTCCCCCTCAAACTGGTCGACCGGCGCATGCTGGCCCCGACCGTCGGCCACTACCAGTTCCTGCGTGATGACGGCCAGCCGCTGGATTTCCAGCCCGGCCAGTTCATCCAGGTCCATTTCGAGTACGCCGACGGCACCGCCACCAAGCGCAGTTACTCGCTGGCCACCATTCACAACCACGCCCTCGGCGCGGGCGAAGCGGTCGATATCGCGGTCAGCTTCGTCCCCGGCGGCGCCGCCACGGCCCTGTTCGAGGGCCTGGACATCGGCGGCCACGTCACCGCCAGCGGCCCGTTCGGCCGGTTCTGCCTGCAGCCGGGCGACCACAACGCGCGCTACCTGCTGATCGCCACCGGCACCGGGGTCACCCCCTACCGCTCGATGCTGCCGCTGCTGGCCACCGCCATGGCCGAGCGTGGTGTCGACGTGGTGCTGCTGCAGGGCGCCCGCACGCCGGCCGAACTGCTCTACAGCGACGACTTCCGCGCCTTCGCCGACGCCCACCCGGGCTTCCGCTACGTGCCGTGCCTGTCGCGCGAGCTGCCCGACAACCCGCACCCGGACGTGCGCCACGGCTACGTGCAGCAGCACCTGGCCGAATTCGCGCCCAACCCGGCCACCGACATCGCCTACCTGTGCGGCAACCCGGACATGGTGGATGCGACGTTCGAGGCGTTGAAAGAGGCGGGGCTGCCGACGCCGCAGGTGCGGCGGGAGAAGTACGTCAGTAGCAAGTAGGCCGCTGCGCTGACCGGGGGCAGCCAACGCCGCCCCCGGTGGTGCACTCAGTACGGAATCCAGGCGTCGCGCCAGGCCGATCCGGTCCCGGGGCGGTAGGCGTCGGCGTCGGTGTTGCACCAGGCGCCTTCCGGGAACGGCCGGCACGCATACAGCTGGCCATCGCTGCCCTTCACCACGGTCTGGCCCGGAATGTAGCGGCCGATACCGGCGGGGTAGACGAAATCGTAGTCACCCTCCGGCGGCGGCACTTCCGGTGTCCGTACATCGAGCTGGAACCGGTGGCCCGCCGAGAGGTACACGCGGTTGTCGGTGGCCGAGGCTATCGGCGTGACCACCCCATCGCGCATCACCCCCACCCGCGCGTGGGTGGCGCTGGCGTTGACCTGCCGGGCCAACTGCAGCGGCCACTGCGCAGGGGCGGTCTGGCCGCTGGCCAGCGTGGCCTGCACCGTTTCCACGTCCTGCCCGGCGGCAGTGAACACGCGCAGCGACAACACCGTTCCAACCGGCAGTTCGCCGCGTGCGGTAAGCGGACCGGCGTCCTGCCAGCCGGGCGGGGGCGTGCCGCCGTCGCCGTCGAAGCGCACGTCCATGCAGGTGTAGAACGCCTCGCCGGAATCGGCACGTTGCCAGGTGTTGTAGATCACATGCGGGCCAGTGCGCCTGGGCAACTGGCATTCCAGCGTGTAGGTGCCATCGGGCGACAGCGGCGTATTGCCCAGCGTGCAGAACTTCTCCAGGTCGCCCCAGCCCATCGGTGAACCGGGCTGCCAGCCCTCGCGCGTGACGAAGAACTGCCAGTCACGCGTTACATGCGGTGCCGAGGCCTTGAATACGAAGGTGAAGCGGCCATTGGCATCGGCCTGGATCGGCGTGCGCTGCCAGTCGCTGCGGTCCAGGTCCAGGCCACGGAAGGTGGGGTTGTTGCCACTGCACAGCGCCCCGTCCGGCACCACGGCCTGGTGATTGCCGTTGGCGTGGGCTTGGTTGATGCCCGCCCAGTCGTAGAACGCCTGGGCGCCACCAACCGCCTTGGCGGCGGCGCAGGCCGGGTTGGTCGGGTTTTCCGGATTGCCCTGGAAGCAGGCGTACACCCGGCTGATCGGCGTGGTCATGGTGCCGTGGGCGTGCGCGGTCGCGCCGGCCGCCAGGCCGCCCAGCGCCAGTGACAGCGCGATCAGGGAACGGGAATGTCGAGAGGTCATGGTGTCTCCGTAAGCAGGGATGAAAGGCGCGGCCGGCATCGGTGCGTCGGCGGGGGCGATGGGGCGCGCGCCGCCGAGTATCTGGCGCTGTCAGGAAATTCCTAATGGGATTTATTGCAGTGGATGCGCGTTGGGACAGTCATCAATGTGCGTCTGGGCAGCGCATCCCAGAACGTTGCGGAATGGCGTCGATACCGCGACGGCTTTGCCACGCCGCCGCGCACGCTAAACTGCGCGCCGTTCCGATGCCCGAGGCCGCATGTCCCTGGATTTCCCCACCGTCGCGGTCCTCGGCTACCTGCTGTGCCTGGGCATTGCGTTGGGCTTTTCACTCCTGCTGCTGGTCCTGCGCGGGCAACCGGCGCTGCGCCTGTGGACGGCCAGTCTGTGGCTGCTGGCGCTCAGCTTGACCTCGGTGGCGCTGCGTGCGCAGTTGCCGGTGGTGCCGCTGGTGATCTTCGGCAATGCGGTATTGGCGCTGTCGGCGGTGGCGATGCTGTACGGCGTGGCGCGCCACCTGCAGCGGCGACTGCCGAGCTGGCAGCCGGCGCTGCTGGCCGGTGCGTACGTAGCCGGCATCGTGGTGTTCGTGGTGCCGTTACCGAACCTGGCCGTCCGGCTCAACGTGGCCAGCCTGTTCTCTGTCCTGGTCAACAGCTGGATGGCCTGGATGCTGGTCCGACATGCACCGCCCGAGCAGCGCACCAGTTGCTGGCTGGCCGCGGCGATCTTCGGGGCTGAAGCGATGGTGTACCTGGTGCGGCTGTGGTTGCCGGTGGCGCCCGATGCCGGGCAGGACATCTTCCGGGCTGGCGCGCCGATGTTTGCCACTTACCTCGCGGGCATCTTCCTGGAACTGGCCCGCTGCTTCGCCCTGGTGCTGCTGCTGGTGGAGAAGATGCTGGTCGACCTGCGCCGCGCGGCACGCACCGATGGACTGACCGGCCTGCTCAACCGCGGCGCGGTGCTGGCCGATGGCCAGGCGTGCCTGCAGCAGTGCCAGCGGCAACAGCAACCGTTGGCCCTGCTGCTGCTGGACGTAGACCACTTCAAGCAGGTCAACGATCGCTGGGGGCACATCGCGGGCGACCAGGTCCTGCGCCACTTCGCCACGGTCCTGTCCAGCAGTCTGGCCGGGCAGCAGCCGTTGTTGGGCCGCTACGGCGGCGAGGAGTTCGTGCTGCTGCTGCCGGGCGCCGACCATGCCCGGGCCACGCAACAGGCCGACCACATCCGCGCGCAGCTGCAGGCTTGCCCCGCCTGCCTGGGCGATGTGCCGGTCATGGTCACCACCAGCATCGGGTTGGCTGTCGACACTGGGGCGCACGACCTGGCGGCCTTGCTGGCCGCCGCTGACCGGGCGCTCTACCAGGCCAAGGCCGACGGCCGCGACCGCACCGTCAGCGCGGTTCCAGTGACTGCCTGAGCCTGGCCGAGGCACGGCATCGGTACTCGCGGCAGTGTGCGCGTCACATCCAGCGCGCCCCGCCGTCATGGCATGCTGAGACCCTTCAATCCAGGATGCGATCGAACATGCGAGTTTCCTGCCGTCCCTTGGCGACCGGAGCAGCCTTGCTGCTGCTGGCCGCCTGCCAGGCCACCCCGGATACCCCGGCGGAGGGCGCGCAACGCCAGTACGGAACACTGACGTTCAAGCCGTGCACGCTGACCAGCACCCAGGCCAGCGACAACGTCGAAGCCCAGTGCACCACCCTGCAGGTGGCCGAGAACCCGGCCGCGCCCACCGGTCGCAAGATCGGCTTGAATATCGCGTGGCTGGAAACCAGCAACGAAGGCGAGGGCAAGCACGACCCGGTGTTCTTCCTGGCCGGCGGGCCGGGCCAGGCGGCTACTGAAGTGGCGGCGGTGATCAACCTGGCCCTGCGCGAAGTGCGCAAGCAGCGCGACATCATCCTGGTCGACCAGCGTGGCACGGGTAAATCCAATCCGCTGACCTGCGTGGGCGCCGACGGCAAGGAGATGGCGCTCGATGACGCCGCTACCCCGTCCACCCAGCTGATCGCCGATTTCGCCCGGCAGTGCGCCGCATCGCTGGCTGATCGCGCCGACACCCGTTTCTACACCACCACCCAGGCCATCGGCGACATCGATGCGGTGCGTGCGGCCCTGGGCGCGGACAAGATCAACCTGATCGGCGGCTCCTACGGCACCCGCGTGGCCCAGCAGTACGCCGCGCACTACCCGCAGCACACCCGTGCGGTGGTGATCGACGGCGTGGCCCCCAACGACGTGGTGGTGGGCGGTGATTTCGCCGACACCTTCGAAACGGCCATCGACCTGCAGGCCGAGCAGTGCCGCAAGGACGCCGCGTGCGCCAAGCGCTTCCCGGTCGATACCCGCACCCAGCTGAAGAACGTGATGACCGCGCTGGCCAAGGCCCCGGTCGAGGTCGAGTACCGCGACCCGGGCACCGCCGAGGCCAAGCGCGACGTGCTCACCGCCGACTCGGTCACCGGCCTGGCCTTCATGTTCTCGTACATGCCCGAGCTGTCCTCGCTGCTGCCGGTGGTGCTCGACGAGGCCGCGCACGCGCGCTACGCGCCGCTGATGTCGCTGAGCAGGATGGCCGGTCGCACGCTGGGGGTGCAGATGAACCGGGGCATGCAGTGGTCGGTGATCTGCGCCGAGGATGCCGACCGTTACCAGGAGCCGG
Organism: Stenotrophomonas sp. P5_A8; assembly: GCF_056400545.1. NCBI lineage: Bacteria > Pseudomonadati > Pseudomonadota > Gammaproteobacteria > Lysobacterales > Lysobacteraceae > Stenotrophomonas > Stenotrophomonas sp. P5_A8. The sequence goes on from NZ_JBFULB010000023.1 coordinate 31,179, forward strand.
CCGTCAATGATCGCCTGCTCGGGCCGGAAGTGGCGCGCATGTTCTTCGCCGCGTGCCCGGGCTGGAACGTCGGCACGCGCCCGAAGGACTTCACCGCCCCGCTGAAGAGCGACCTGCCGGTGCTGCTGCTGTCGGGCCAGTTCGATCCGGTCACCCCGCCGCGCTACGCCGAGCAGGTGCTCAAGACCCTGCCCAACGGCCGCCATCTGGTCGCCAAGGGCCAGGGCCACGGCACCCTCAACGCTGGCTGCATGCCGCGCCTGCTCGGCCAGTTCATGGACAAGGCCGACGCCACGTCGCTCGACGCCACCTGCCTGGACGCGCTGAGTCCGGTGCCGGCCTTCACTTCGTTCAACGGATGGGCACCATGATCGTCGCCGAGAACCTGCATAAAGCCTTCAAGACCAAGACCGGCCTGATCAAGGCGGTGAACAACGTCGGCTTCCATGCCGAGGACGGCCAGATCACCGGCCTGCTCGGCCCCAACGGCGCCGGCAAGACCACCACCATGCGCATGCTGTACACGCTGATGACGCCTGACGAAGGCCGGGTGATGGTCGATGGCATCGACGCGGCTGCCGACGCGGTGGCGGTGCGCCGCCGGCTGGGCGTGCTGCCCGATGCGCGCGGGGTCTACAAGCGCCTGACCGCGCGCGAGAACATCGCCTACTTCGGCCAGTTGCACGGCATGAGCGGGCCGCAGATCCGCGAGCGCACCCAGGTGCTGTCGCAGGCGCTGGACATGGAAGACATCCTGGACCGCCAGACCGATGGTTTCTCGCAGGGCCAGCGCACCAAGACCGCGATCGCCCGCGCGCTGGTGCACGACCCGCGCAACGTCATCCTCGACGAGCCCACCAACGGCCTGGACGTGATGACCACGCGCGCGCTGCGCGGCTTCCTGCGGGGTCTGCGCAACGAGGGCCGCTGCGTCATCTTCTCCAGCCACATCATGCAGGAGGTGGCCGCGCTGTGTGATCGCATCGTGATCATCGCCCACGGCACGGTGATGGCCGCCGGCACGGCCGATGAGCTGCGCGCACAGACCGGGGAAGACAACCTGGAAGATGCCTTCGTCAAGGTGATCGGTTCGGAAGAAGGATTGCACGCATGAGTTCGTTCGCCACGTTGTTGACCGTGATGCGCAAGGAACTGCGCGATCTTTCCCGCGACCGCCGCACCCTTGCGCTGACCCTGCTGCTCGGCCCGCTGCTGTACCCGATCCTGATCCTGGGCATGGGCAAGCTGGCCGAAAGCCGGGTCAAGACCCAGATCGACAAGCCACTGGACATCGCCACCATCGGTCGCGAGCACGCGCCCAACCTGGTGCGCTTCCTGGCCGCGCAGGGACTCAATGCGGTGGATGCCCCCAAGGACCTGACCGAGGCCATCCGCGACCAGCAGATCGACGTCGCGTTGCGGATCAGCCCGGACTTCGGCGAGGACTGGGCCGAAGGGCGTCCGGCGCTGGTGGAGATCGTCAAGGACAGCACCCGCCGCGCCGCCGACATCCCCAGCATGCGCCTGCAGACCGCGCTGGCCGGCTACAACCAGCAGGTGGGTGCGCTGCGCCTGCTCGCCCGTGGCGTGGATGCACAGGTGGCCCGGCCGCTGGAGCTGGCCACGCAGGACCTGGCCACCGCCGAGGCCAAGCGCGGTCAGGTGCTGTCCTACCTGCTGCCGGTACTGCTGACCATCACCTCGTTCCTGGGCGGCGCCTACCTGGTGATGGATACCACCGCCGGCGAGCGCGAGCGCCAGTCGCTGGAGCCGCTGCTGGCCACCCCGGCGCCGCGCAGTGCCATCGTCAGTGGCAAGATCGCCGCCGCCTGCATGGTGGGCATGGCCTCGCTGCTGCTGACATTGTTGGCGTTCAAGCTGAGTGCGCAGGTGTCCAGCAGCGGGGCAGGGCGACAGCTCAACATGGGCTTCCTGCCGATGCTGCAGATGCTGCTGATCATGCTGCCGATGCTGTTCATCGGCACCTCGCTGCTGACGTTCCTGTCGGCGGCGGCCAAGAGCATGAAGGAAGCCCAAAGCCACATGACCTGGCTGATGCTGCTGCCGATGCTGCCCGGGTATGCGCTGATGGTGTACCCGCTGAAGAGTGAGCTGTGGCAGTTCGCGGTGCCGTTCCTGGCGCAGAACCAGATGCTGCTGAAGATCATCCGCCATGAGCCGATCAGCGCGCAGATGTGGGGCGTGTACCTGGCCGCTGGCTTCGGACTGGCGGCGGTGCTGTGGTACGCGGCGGTGCGTCGTTACCACCAGGAGCGGTTGGCGATTTCGGGGTGAGTCGTGCGGGGCGATGGCGACGCTGCCATCGCCCCGCTATCGATGCTCGCGTTGGAGCCAAGGGCGCAATCCGCGGATGGGTTGTGATCCCCCGCCGATGGTTCAGGTGCTTGCGGTTGGTAGTGCAGCCACGCATGGCGTGGCTCTACCGGCCCCGAACCCGGGTAGAGCCACGCCATGCGTGGCTGCCTTGCAACGAGAAACACGGAACCAACAAAAAGCCCGGCGCACGCCGGGCTTTTTGTTACCGCGATCGGCCAGCGATCAACCGCCCGGCGCGAAGGCCAGCGTGCGACGCGTGGTCACCGGTGCACCGACCGGTTCGAACTTCCAGCGCTTGACCGCGTTGAGCGCTTCGCGATCGAACACGCGCGAGGGCGTGGCGCGCAGCACGCGGGCGTTGGTGACCGAGCCGTCGGTGCCGACGGTGATTTCCACCAGCACTTCGCCGGACGTGCCCGACCGCAGCGCCTCGGCCGGGTAGCGCGGGGCCGGGGTGCTGACCGGGCGCAGGCTGGGTGCGGCGGCGGCCGGTGCAGCGGCCTGGCGGGCAGCGGTGGCCTGCTGGGCGGCGGCGGCCTGCTGGCGCTGTTCGGCCTCGCGG
>NZ_JBFULB010000024.1:0-21838 GCF_056400545.1 Stenotrophomonas sp. P5_A8
CGCAGAAGCAGCCGACCAACGGTCGGCTCTACGTTGGTCGTCGCCGGCGGCTGCCGTCCCGGCGGCAGGCGGGTGGACTCGTCATCATCGGCGGCTGACGTAAACGCGGTTACGCTGGCGCCCTCGCGATATCGACGGAGCCGAGCATGCGTGTGATCCGAATCCTGTTACCCACCCTGTTGCTGGCCGCCTGTTCGCAGCCGGCGCCGCCGACGGCGGACGCCGCTGCACCGGCTACCTCGCCACCGGCGACCACCGCCACGCCCGGGGACGACGTGCCGGCCGCCGGCCTGTCGCCGGATGCGGTGAATGCCGGTGCCGAACCTGCGCCGGATGCCGCCACCCAGGCACCGCCCAATGGCAGCCCCGAGGCGTCCGATGCGATCGACACCGAAGAGGGCGAGGGCGATGCCCGCCAGCGTATTGAAAAACTGCTCGGCGACGCCGACGCGTACGAGGCGCTGTTCAACGACCTGCAGCGCGGTGTCGCCGCCAACGATACCAATGCCGTGGCGGCATTGATGCGCTATCCGCTGCTGGTGCATGTGGGCGGCAAGAAACGCCAGGTGGCCGATGCGGCCACGTTCAAGCGCGAATACAGCCAGATCGTCACCCCGGAGATCGCCAAGGCGATCGCCGCGCAGACCTTCGATGGGCTGTTCGTGAACTGGGAAGGCGCGATGATCGGCAAGGGCCAGGTCTGGATCGGCGGCAAGTGCCTGGACAAGGACTGCACCCGCTCGGACGTCAAGGTCATCACCGTGCAGGATTGACCGGCCCTGCCCGCCCTTCCGGCCTCGAGGACCGGGAGGGCGGGCATGTCAGGATCACGCCTTGGGCGTGAGCTTCAGCAGGCGCCCGTTCTTGCCGTCTTCCAGCAGCCAGATCGCACCGTCTGGGCCCTGCTCCACTTCGCGGATGCGCTCGCCCATGTTGAAGCGTTCGGCTTCATGCGCGCTGTCGCCGTCGAAGGCCACGCGCACCAGCGCCTTGGACGACAGCCCGCCGATAAAGCCGCTGCCCTTCCACTGCGGGAACTGCGTCCCGCTGTAGATGATGAAACCGGCCGGCGAAATCACCGGGGTCCAGCTCACCTTGGGCGCTGTGAATTCGGGGCGTGTGGCGTGGTCGGGAATATCGCGGCCGTCGTAATGGTTGCCGTTGGACACGATCGGATAGCCGTAGTTGGCGCCGCGCTCGATCAGGTTGAGTTCGTCGCCGCCGGCCGGGCCCATCTCGTGCACCCACAATTTGCCGCGCGCATCGAAGGCGATGCCCAGTGCATTGCGGTGCCCCAGCGACCAGACCTGTGCGGCCACGCCGCCCTGCGAGGCGAACGGGTTGTCGGCGGGCACGCTGCCGTCGTCGTTCAGGCGCACGATCTTGCCGAGGTTGCTGGCCATGTCCTGGGCCGGATCGAACTGCTGGCGTTCGCTGGAGGTGATCCACAGTTTGCCGTCCGGGCCGAACGCCAGGCGATGACCGAAATGGCCCTTGCCGTCCACCTTGGGCGTCTGCCGCCAGATCACCTTCAGGTCCTTGAGCGTGCCGCTGCCATCGGCGCCCAGGACCAGACGCGCGCGCGCCACCGCGGCACCCCGGGTATCGCCTTCACCGGCTTCGGCATAGCTGACGTAAAGCAGCTGATTGCGGGCGAACTGCGGGTGCGGCAGCACGTCGCCGAACCCGCCCTGGCCGCCATAGGCCACCTTGGGCAGGCCGCGGATGTCGGCTCGCGTAGCCGTCTTGAGGTCCACGTGCTTCAACGTGCCGGCCTTCTCGCTGACCAGCAGGCTGCCGTCGGGCAGGAAGCTCATCGCCCAAGGCTCGTCGAATTTGGCCACTTCGGTGGCGGCGAAGGGCCACTGCGCCTTTTCCAGCACGGGGGCGGCGGCCTTGTCGGCGGCCACGCAGGCGGTGGTGAACAGCGGCAGGGTAAGAGTGACGGCGAGCGAAAGCAGGAGCTTGCGGGTCATTGGGGATCTCCGTAGGGGGATGCGATGGCCAGCCATGGTTGTACAGCATGCCCATCAACGCGGCGTGGACCATACGTCATCCCCGGTAGGCGCGCGGGCCCGGATCGGCTACCGTTGCCGCGGGCCGCCCGTGGGGTGGCAGGTGCGGCATGCCGCCATCAAATGGAGTTGGATCAATGAAGCAACAGGTGCATAAACCCTCCCCGGCGTTCATCGCCGCCTCGTGGGCGGCGCTGCTGCTGGGCGCGGCGGCTTATCTGGTCGGTCTGTTCAACGCGGAAATGGTGCTCAACGAAAAGGGCTACTACCTGACCCTGCTGTTGTTCGGGCTGTTCGCGGCCGTCTCGCTGCAGAAGAGCGTGCGCGATCGCGTCGAAGGTATTCCGGTCAGTGGCCTGTACTACGCGCTGTGCTGGTTTGCGCTGCTGGTGTCTCTGCTGTTGCTGCTGGTGGGGCTGTGGAACGCCACGCTGCTGCTGAGCGAGAAAGGCTTCTACGGCATGGCCTTCGCGTTGAGCCTGTTTGGCGCGGTGGCAGTGCAGAAAAACACCCGCGACCTGATGGCCGCGGGTGCCGATGCGCGTGCGATTCCGCCGCTGCCCAGCGGCGAGTAACGCTGTCAGGCGTGTCGCGCGCTGCCTCAGGTACCGCGCGGCACGCCCTTGTCCAGATGGGCCTGGCGCAGTGCGGTGGATTCATCCCAGCCGCGGCGCACCGCATTGCGCGCCTGTTCCCAGGTCAGCTTGCTCTTGCCGTGTTCCTGCGCCCAGCGCGTCTGCAATTCGGCTTCCACCTGCTCGTAGGCGCGGATGACATCATCGGCGCGCGAGTGGTGACCGAGCTGGTAAGCCGGCTCGTAGTCGTCGAAGAACTGGGTGTTGTCGTAATACGGCTCGCTCGGAAAGCGCTCACGCCAGTAGTCCGACACGGCCTGGCGCGGCACGCCGTCTTCCGGCACCCGGCCGGGAATCTGATAATCAGTAGGCATGTGGTAGCTCCGGTTGGGTGAGGTTCCAGCCTAGCCAGACGCCGGTTAACGCAGCGGACCGGTGGAGTGAATGACAGATCAAGTGCCATTCGCTGCGCAGGCGTGGTTCAGCCCAGCGGTTCCTTGCGCGGCAGTTTGTAGATGACCGCCCCCACCACGAAGGCGATACCGGCGGCGGCCATGTTCTGCCAGCTGGCGCTGACGAACAGGGCCACGCACAGCAACAGCGCCAGGATAGGGATCAGCGGGCCGCCGGGCAGTTTCAATGCACCGGGACGGTCGCGGAAACGCCGTGCGAGCACCAGCACCGCAGCGGCGGTACCGATGTAGGCGAACAGGCGCGTGGTCATCGACAGCAGTGCCAACTGCACGAACGAACCGGACAGTGCCAATGCCAGCGCGATCAGGCCCTGGGTGATGATCGCCGCGGCTGGCGTGCGGAAGCGTGGATGCACCTGCGCCAGCAGCTTGGGGCCGTAGCCGTCGCGGGCCAGCGCAAACAGGAAGCGCGGCCCCATCATCATCGTGTTGCTGTTGGTGCCGAGGATGGAGATGGTGGCGCCGACGGTGAGGATCAGCGCCAGCGCCTCGCCGCCGAAGCTGGAGGCCGCATCGGCCAGCGGCGTCGGCGAACTGGCCAGGCCGGCCAGGGTGCCCTGCGCGACCAGCTGCACCGCCCCGTAGATGACGGTGACGCTGACGATCATGGTAATCAGCGCGAACGGAATATCGCGGCGCGGGTTCTTGTACTCACCGGCAGCGGCCGGGATGTTCTCGAACCCGGCGTAGGCATACAGCAGCAGCAACGCGGCCTCGCCCATGCGCTGCAGGTCATGCGGGTCCGGGCGCACGCCGGAGAAGGCTAGGTCCATGTCCACGTAGAACGCGCCGATCGCCACGAACAGCAGCAAGGGCACCAGCTTGCCGATCACCAGGATCACCCCGGTGCGTGCGGCCGAGCGCACCCCGGCCACGTTGACGGCGGTGAGAAAGCCCAGCGACACCACGATGATCGCCACCCGGCCCAGGTCATGCCCGGCCCACGGCCAGAACCGCGCCACTGCATCGGCCAGCGCATTGCTCAATGCTGCCGCCGAGCTGATCCGGGTCAGCCAGATCATCCAGCCGATCTCGAACCCGGCAAACCGACCGAACGCCTCACGTGCATACAGGTAGCTGCCGCCGGGCTCGTCGAAGTAGCTGGCGGCCTGGGCATAACAGAGCACCAGCAGCGCGACCACGATGCCGGCCGCGACCACGCCCCACAGGCTGAAGGGGCCGAGCAGGGCGACGGTGGCGGCCGGCAGCAGGTAGATGCCGCTGCCGATCACATCGTTGATCGACAGCCCGACGATCTGCCAGCGGCTGACCGCGCGTTCCAGTTGCGGATCGGCCGGTGTGCTCATCGCGTGTTGTCCTGTTGTGCCGGCAGATTCCAGTCGTATTGCAGCTGCTGGTACTGCGCGCGCGGCAGCAGCACGAACAATGGGCGCTGGGCCGGGTCCAGCCAGGCCAGCAGGCTGCGCATGTGCTCGGGCTGCATCGCCGTACAGCCGGCGGTCGGCTCACCGGGCGTGCGCCACAGGTGGGCGAAGATGCAGCTGCCGCGGCGCGGTTCGGCTTTGGGGTTGTGCTCGATCACAAAGCCCTCCCGATAGCGCGCATCGCCCTTGTTGTGCAGGTCCAGCCGCATCGGTTCGGTGGAGCCTTCCACGGCGTCGGTGCCCACCACCTCGGCATCGACGATGCGGTTGTAGTACGGCGAATCGGGGACGTCCATGCAGTAGCTGCTGGCCTGCATCGGCTGGTAGGGCAGGGCCGTGGTGATCTTTGGCGCATAGCCGAAGGCCGGACCGATGCTGAAGATGCCGGCCGGGCTGCGGCCATCGCCTTCCTGTTTTACCGGGTCCCCGGGCTTTATCGGGTCGCCGGGCGGATGCGCGGCAGCGCCCTGGGCCGGCAGCACGCCCACGCCCCAGGCGCTGCCGTTGCGGCCCACGGCCACCTCGAATGCGTCGCCGTGGGGCGCCCAACCCTTGGGCGTGCGCACATAGGCCTGCAACCGGCCCTGGGTGGCGTCCCAGCCCTCGGTGGTGACCACGATCATCTGGTGGTGGTCCTGCAGTGGGCCCACCGCCGGGGTGAGCGCGGTGGCAGGCAGGGCGCTGGCGGCCAGCACGACGGCGAAGACGGAGCGGAACAACGGCAGCATCGTGGCGGACTCCAAAAGACCAGGTGTCGATCAGGTGTCGATCAGGTGTTCGATCCGTTCCAGGTTCACCCCGAGCTGGCGGTGGCGGTCCGGGTTGGCGTGGCACAACAGCACGAAGACGAAGTCCAGCAGGGACTGCAACGAGGCACGGTACAGCAGTTGCGCCACGTGCGGCGCTGGGTCGTGCGCGCACACCACCAGCGAGGCATCGGCGTGCGCGCGCAGCGGGTTGGCGCTGTGCCGGGTGATCGAGATCACCTTGCCGCCCATGTCCTGGAACTGCCGCGACAGCTGAAACAGCTGCGGCAGCTTGCCAAATTCGGAGAACACCAGCATCGCATCGTTGGCGCGCGCGGCCGACAGGTTGGCCATCATCAGGATCGGGTCGGCGTGGTGCACGGTGAGCATGCCCAGCAGCGACAGCCGCATGGCGAATTCGCGTGCGTACAGGCCGTCATCGCCCAGGCCGTAGACGAACAGCTTGGGTGCGGCGTCGATCAGCTGCACGATGGTTTCCACGTCGGCCTGCGGATTGGCCAGCCGGGTTTCCTGTTCGGCGGCGGCCTTGCTCAGCCGCAGCCGTTCGGCGATCTGCGCGTAATCGTTGGCATCGGCCGGTGCAGGCGGGCGTGACTGGGGATCGCTACCGGCGCGGGCGACCGCCTCGCCGATGGAGTACTTCAGATCCGGATAGCCCTTGAAGCCCAGCTTTTGACTGAACTTGCCCACGCTGGACTGGCTGATCCCCAACGCGCTGGCCAGCTGCTGGGACGAGTAATCGCGCAGCAGGTGGGCGTTGTCGAGGATGAAGTCGGCGATGCGGCGTTCGATCGCCGACATGTGGTCACGCTCGGAGCGGATTTTCACCAGGGGCGGCATGGAAAGGGCATCAGGTCCGTTGGGGAGAGCATACGCAATGCGGCCGGTAGAGCCGACCGTTGGTCGGCTGCACAGGACAGGATCGCGCGAAGAGCAGCCACCCATGGGGTGGCTCTACCGCAGTAATGCAGACGGTCACCACCGCGGCGGCGTGATCATCTCCAGCCCCCGCACTTCAGTGATGCCCAGTCCCGGTGCGTCGCTGATGGTGATCTCCGATTCGTTGAAGTTGACCCCGCCGGTGACCGGGTTGAACTGCCCCAGCGAGGGGCCGTCCAGGTCGACCTTGGTGATCACATCGCTCTTGGCCACCGCCAGGTGCACGGCCGCGGCCACGCTGATGCTCGACTCGATCATGCAGCCGATCATGCACGGCACGCCGTAGATCGCGGCGATGTCGGCGATGCGGATCGCATTGGACAGCCCGCCGGTCTTCATCAGCTTGATGTTGATGATGTCCGCCGCGCGCTGTTGGATCAGGTCGACCACCTGGCCGGGATTGAACACGCTCTCATCGGCCATCACCGGCGTGTTGACCCGGTCGGTGACGTACTTCAGCCCACTGATGTCGGCCGCCTTGACCGGCTGCTCCAGCAGTTCCAGCACCACGCCGGCCTCTTCCAGTGCGCGCATCGCGTGCACCGCCTGCTTGGCGGTCCAGCCCTGGTTGGCATCCAGGCGCAGCAATGCCCGGCCCTGCACCGCCGCATGGATCGCCTTGACCCGCTCGATGTCCAGCCCGATGTCCTTGCCGACCTTGATCTTCAGCGACTCGAAGCCGCGGTCGAKGGCCGACAGCGAGTCGGCCACCATCTTGTCGATGTAGTCCACGCTGATGGTGATGTCGGTGGTGATCACCGGATCGCCGCCGCCGAGCATGCGGTACAGCGGGGCGTTGTGCAGCTGCGCCCACAGGTCGTACACCGCGATTTCCACTGCGGCCTTGGCGCTGGTGTTGCGCTCCAGCGAGGATTGGATCAGCGCGCACACGCGGTTGAGGTTGGCCACGTCCTGGCCGATCAGGCGCGGCTTGATGAAGCTGTTGATGGCCTCGATGATCGACCCGTGGGTGTCGCCGGTGATCACCGCCGTCGCCGGGGCCTCGCCGTAACCGGTGTGGCCGCTGTCGGTGCGCACCAGCACCACCACGTCCTCGACGGTGTCCACGGTGCGCAGCGCGGTCTTGAAGGGGGTTTTCAGCGGCACGCGCAGCATGCCCAGTTCGATGTCGGTGATCTTCATTCAGGGGTCTGTGGCCGGATGCGCTGGATGTTGGTGATACGGTCGATGTAGCTGACGGTGTCGCTGGCCATCATCGGCTCCAGCGGGGTCACCGACACGCCGTTGAGATGGGCCTGCACGCGGGTGCCGTCGGCGCCGAACCAGCTGCCCCCGGCGGTGTCGTGGATCATCCAGGTGCGGCCGTCGAGATGGCCGAGGGTGACCATCACGTGCCCGGGGATGTAAACCAGGTCGCCGACCTGCAGCTGTTCCACCGCCGCGGTGCGCTTGGCCTGGCCGTCCTTTGGATCGAAGGCGATCCGGTCCAGCGCCGGGCTGACCGCTTGGGCGCTGGTGTTGCGCGGCACCAGCACGCCGAAGCTGCGGTAGATCTCCGAGACGAAGCCGCTGCAGTCGCGGGTGTCGTAGTCGTGGCCCCAGCCGTAGCGTTCGCCGAGGAACTTGAACGCCTGGGTGATCAGGTTGCGCGGGGTCAGGGGCAGGTAATCGGCGGCGCTGTCCTGCGCGCGCGGCAGCAGCGCCGGTACCAGCGCCAGGCCACCGTCGTCGTTGCGCACCGGCAGTTGCACCACGTAAGCGGCATGCGCCTGCTGGCCGTTGACGGTCTTGTCCTGCGGCCAGTCGGCGATCACCGGCAGGCGCACGCCCATGTCCAACTGTAGGCGCGACACGCGGGGCTCCTCCGGGGTAGGGGCGGTGAAGGCGGTAGCGCCGGTGATGACACGGTACGGACCGCGCTGGGCGTAACCGAGCACGGTGGCCGCATCGCCGAGGCCGACGAAGCGCTTCTCGATCCATGCCGAATAGCGCTCGCTGGTGATGAACAGCCAGTGGCCATCGGCGCTCTCATGCAGCACCGCTATCGCATCGCCCGGAAACAGCGCCGATTCCTGGAAGCGGTCGATATCGGTATCGCCCTGTGTGGTGAACACCCGCAGCGTGGTCGGGAACGCGCGCAGGGCGGCGCGGTGGGTGACCAGGCCGTACTGCAGCGGACGCTGGGCCGGAACCGCGTCCAGGGCGAGGTTGGCCACGGTGGCGCCGCGCTGGGCGGCGCTGATGCCCTGGCCGTCCGCGCCGTACAGCGGTTTGGCCGGCCAGGTCGACAGGGTTTCGATCGCGGCCAGCACCTGTGCCCGCGGCAGCTGTGTCGGCAAGGCGCGCAGGTCGTGGATGGAGCGGTCTTCGGCACGCATCCGTGCGTTCTGCGCGGCGATGCCGGCGCGGTCCAGGATGGGCTGGTCGGCGTTGGGCGCGCGCTGGGCCCAGAAGCCGGGCGCCAGATAGGCTTCGCGCAGGCCGATGACGCCGCCGAAGTCGGCGTCGGCCGCGCGGCGTGGCGCCTCGGCAGCGGCATGACCGGTGGCAAGCAGGGCGGCCAGCAGTGCGCCGGCCAGCCAGGACGGCCGCGCAGGGCGGTTGGGGGAAGCCAGGATCCTCAAGCGGTCACCCTCCTCGGAAGCGTCAGGAATATTTATTCCTTTTTTCATCGAAAGCAAGAATAAATTATTGACCGCCCATCGGGCCCGTGTTACACAGCGATTACCACCCGCACCTGGGAAGTGTCGCCGTGGATTTCGCTGCACGCAAACCGCGTTTGCTCCATTTCGCCCGCTGGCGCGCCGCAGCCTGTCTGCTGTTGGCGCTGCCGCCGCTGTGCGCATGGGCCGGCGCTTCGCTGCCGGAGGTGATCGCGCAGATCGACCGCGGTGCGTTCGCCACCGCCACCGCGCAGATCGATGCGGCCCTGCACGACACCACGCTCAGCGCTGCCACCCGCCACGACTTGACCTTCCAGCGCGAGCGCATGCGCCGCATGCAACTGGACTTCACCCTGGATGCCGACGCGGCCAAGGCGCTGCTGCGCCGGCAGATCCCGGACCTGCGCGATGACGAGTTCGCGCGCTGGGATGCGGCCGGGTTGATCGAACACCTGGATATCGATGGCCAGCGCCGCTACTTCAAGCGTGCGCCATCCAACCTGTTCCGCATCAGCGCTGAAGCACGCGCCCGGCGCGCGCCGGATGTGCCACTGCCGACCGACGGGCCCTTCGAGATGCTCGGCCCCCACCACGAAGAAATCGTCGCCGCTGCCCGCGCCAGTGGTGCCACCAGCGTGGTGCCGCGCCGCGTGGAGGTAACCCAGTCGCTGGTGGTCAAGGCCGATGCTGTGCCTGCGGGTGCGTCCGTCCGTGCCTGGATTCCGTATCCGCGCGCGATTGCCGGCCAGCAGGAAGATATCCAGTGGCTCACCAGTACCCCGACCGGAGCGCGCATCGCGCCGGAAAGCGCCCTGCAGCGCACTGCCTACCTGGAGCGCACGGCGGTGGCCGGCACGCCTACCGCATTCGAGATCCGCTACGCGGTCACCGTGTACGCCCGGCATGTCCCGATCGATCCGGCCAAGGTTCTGCCCACGCCGAAGGACCCGGCACTGCAGCCGTTCCTGGCCGAACGCGCGCCGCATGTGCTGTTCACCCCGGCATTGCGCGCGTTCTCGCAGCGCGTGGTCGGTACTGAAACCAATCCGTACCGCATCGCGCAGAAACTGTTCGATGCGGTGGACCAGATTCCCTGGGCCGGCGCACGGGAATACTCCACGATCTCCAACATCAGCGACTACGCCCTGCACGCCGGCCACGCCGACTGTGGCCAACAGACGCTGCTGCTGATCGCGCTGCTGCGCCTCAATGGCATCCCCGCGCGCTGGCAGTCGGGCATGGTCTACGCCGATGACGCGGTCGGCTACAACAACCTGCACGACTGGGGCGCGCTGTACCTGGCGCCGTATGGCTGGGTGCCGATGGATGTCACCACCGGGCGCCTGGACAGCCCGCAGCCGGCACTGCGCGATTTCTACTTCGGCGGGCTCGATGCCTACCGCATCGCCTTCAACGACGATTTCCAGCAGCCGCTGCAACCGGCAAAGCGCCATCCGCGCTCGGACACGGTGGACTCGCAGCGCGGTGAGGTCGAGTGGGCCGGCGGCAACCTGTACTTCGATCAATGGAACTACGACTCCCAGTCGCACGTGRTGCCACTGGGGGCAACGCGGTAAACGGCGGTACCCACGATTCCATATCTGCAGGAGAGAGCAGGGAATGAATGCACATCGATTGAAGCGGGCCGCGCTCTGCGTTGCCCTGGGGGCCTGCCTGGGCTCGGTCGCGCCCATGGCGATGGCCCAGGACGGCGCAGTGGTTGGCAAGCTGGTCACCGATTCGGGACAACGCCTGGACAACGCGACGGTCACCGTGCGCAATCCGTCCACGGGATTTGTGCGTTCGGTGAGGGCCGAGGCCAATGGCAGCTACCGCATCCCGTTGCTGCCAGTGGGCACTTACGAGCTGGAAGTGGCCGTTGCCGGCGGGGCCCCGGCGCGCGTTGGCCAGGTCAACGTCGGCCTGGGTAGCGCCACCACGGTGAACGTGCCGGTCAGCGGTGTCAGCACGCTGGGCACGGTGCAGGTGCGTGCGCCGCAGGTGGTGTCGATGGTGGACGTGAAGTCGACCGAATCGGCCACCAACATCACCCGCGAAGAACTCTCGCGGCTGCCGGTGGACCGCGACATCACCGCGGTGGCGCTGTTGGCGCCGGGGGCGGTGAAGGGCAAGGGATCGCTGGGCGGGCAGGGCATTTCCTTCGGCGGCTCCTCGGTGGCCGAGAACACCGTCTACATCAACGGCCTGAACGTCACCGACTTCTATAACCGGGTCGGCTTCTCCTCGGTGCCGTTCTCCTTCTACCAGGAGTTCCAGGTCAAGACCGGGGGCTACTCGGTGGAATTCGGGCGCAGCACCGGCGGGGTCATCAACGCGGTGACGCGCTCGGGCAGCAACGACTTCAAGGCCGGCGCGGAACTGGTGCTGGAGCCGCGTGCGTGGCAGTCGCAGGCACGTGACCGCTACGACGGCGACGGCAGCCGCTACATCACCGCCCGCCGCGATGACTATTCGCGCAGCGCGCTGAACGTGTTCGCCTCCGGTGCGCTGGTGCAGGACAAGCTGTTTTTCTTCGGCATGTACGAAGCGCGCGACTACACCCCCAACTCCACCAATGACGCCGGCACCGTGCTCAACCGTGGCACCGCCGACGATCCGTTCTGGGGCGGCAAGCTGGACTGGCAGATTACCGACAACCAGATGCTGTCGCTGTTCGGCTTCTCCGACAAAAGCGATACCGTCACCGACGTCTACCGCTACGACTACGACACCGGCCTGGCCGTGGGCGAGCGCACCAACCAGGTCTACAACACGGTGGGTGGAAAGAACTGGTCCRGTACCTACAGCTGGCAGGTCAGCAACGACCTGACCATGAAGCTGATGTACGGCGAGAACAAGCGCAACCGCACCCAGAGCAGCCTCATGGATGAGAACTGCAACCGCGTGTTCGACAACCGCACCGCCAGCCAGGGCGTGCCCACCGACCTGCAGGGCGACCGCAGCTGCACCAGCAGCTCGCAGCTGGAATYGGCGCTGGATACGCGCAAGGCCGCCCGCGCCGATTTCGAATGGACCCTCGGCAACCATCTGCTGCGCTTCGGCCTGGACCGCGAAGAGAACACCTCCGACTACGAGCGTGCCTACCCCGGCCCCGGTGGACTGCGCTACGACATCTATTACCGCACCCCGGGCAGCTCCCTCAACGGCGGCGTGGTGCCGGCCAGCGGACTCGTCGCGCGCACCCGCCGCTACGAAGTGGCCGGATCGTTCGAGACCATCAACTCGGCGTACTACCTTGAAGACAACTGGCAGGTCACGCCGAACGTCCTGCTCAACATCGGCGCACGCTTGGAAGGCTTCGACAACAAGGGCGGCGAYGGCGACAGCTACATCAAGATCGACGACATGATCGCGCCCCGGCTGGGCTTCTCGTGGGACGTGCGCGGCGATGGCACCACCAAGGTATTCGGCAACCTGGGGCGCTATTTCCTGCCCGTGGCCAACGTGATCAACATCAAGCAGGCCGGCGGCTTCCTGGACGAGCGCACCTGGTATGAATTCCTCGGTTACAGCGGCGCGTCCAACAACGTCCCCAACCTGGGCGGCCAGATCGGGCCGGTGGACAACTCGCAGGGCGACGGCAGCGTGCCGGACCTGCGCGCCGAAGTGAACCGCGACATGGATCCGGTCTACCAGGATGAAGCCATCCTCGGCTTCCAGCACATGCTCAGTGCATCGTGGTCGGTCGGCGCCAGCGTCACCTACCGGCGCCTGCACAACGCCATCGATGACATGAACATCACCGCGACCGGCCAGTGCGGGGCGATCGACGGCGTCTGGATCATGGGCAATCCCGGCCGCACCAACACCGTATGGGGCGACAGCAACTGCGACGGCAGCAACGATGCCTGGATCGATATCGACACGGCCCGCGAAGGCTGGGCGCTGTATGACGACGACGGCAACTACGTCGGCCAGCGCGGGTGGGTCACGCCCAAGCGCGATTACAAAGCGCTGGAGCTGCAGGTGGATCGTGCATGGGACGGCACGTGGGGCTTCAATGCGTCCTACACGTTGGCCTATGGCCGCGGCAACGCCGAAGGACCGGTCAACTCCGACACCGACTTCGCCGATGCCGGTCGCACCGAAAACTTCGACAATCCGTGGGTCAACTATCGCGGCTACGGCTATCTGGCCAACGATCGCCGCCACCAGTTCAAGTTCCGCGGCAGCTATGCGCTGACCGAGAACCTCACGGTCGCCGCGACGCTGGGCGTGCAGTCCGGCAGCCCGATCACCCGCTTCGGTGCCGGCAACCCGTTCGACGCCACCGACTTCCACAGCTACTACGTGTGCGTCTCCAACTGCCAGGCCACGGTGCCGTCCGAGCGGGTGTTCGGGCATTCCCCGCGTGGCGGTGACGGCCGCACGCCCTGGACCTACGACCTGGACATGAGCGTGGCCTACAAGATCCCGGTGCCACTGGATATCAACGTCAAGCTGGCGGTCTACAACGTGCTCAACCAGCAGCGCATCGTCTCGGTGGACCAGGATTATGAGCCGCAGGACAGCATCGGGACGCCCAATCCGTTGTATGGCTATGGCACCGGCTTCCAGTCGCCACGGTATGCGCAGCTCACGGTGACCTGGAACTACTGATGGCATCGCCGGCATGACGCAGGCGACGTGGACGGCGGTGCTGGTGGGGCTGGCAATGGCCACCGGCACCGTCGCGGCGTCACCGGCCGCGTTCGATCCGATGTTCGACCAGGCCCGGCAGCAGTACGCGCTGCCGGGCCTGGCGATGGCGGTGGTTGAAGACGGCCAGGTGGTCTACCAGCGCACGGCTGGCGAGCGACGCAGCGGCAGTGGCGAGGCCATCGACCCCGACACCCTGTTCAAGATCGCCTCCAACAGCAAGGCCATGACCGCCGCACTGCTGGCGCGGCTGGTCGACCGCGGGGCCTTGCGCTGGGACGATCCGGTGATCAGGTACCTGCCGCAGTTCCGCATGCACGATCCCTGGGTCACCCGGCAGATGCAGGTGCGCGATCTGCTCATCCACAACAGTGGACTGGGGCTGGGCGCCGGCGACTTGATGCTGTGGCCGGAGMCCAACACCTTCACCCGCCAGGACATCATCGCCGGGCTGGCGCACCTCAAGCCGGTCACCAGCTTCCGCAGCGGCTACGCCTACGACAACCTGATGTATGTGGTGGCCGGTGAAGTGGCCGCCGCCGCCGGCGGCAAGCCGTATGACCAGTTGCTGCGCGAGGAAGTGTTCGTGCCGCTGGGCATGGACCGCTGCCAGGTCGGTGCGTGGTCGGTGGCCCACGTCGGCAACGTCGCCCAGCCGCATACCCGTCGCGACGGGCGCAACGTCGTGGTCCAGGCCGATGGCGATACCAGCCCGGACCTGCCTTCGATGGCCGCCGGTGGCATCCGCTGCAGCCTCAAGGACATGACCCGCTGGATGCAGGTGCTGCTGGACCCGACCGTGGTGCCGGGCTGGTTGGGCGCCGCGCAACGGCGCGCGCTGTGGACCGCGCACATGCCGATGCCGCTCGGTGCGCGTCAACGGCAGTGGGACAACGCGCACTTTTACGCCTACGGCTACGGTTGGCGCCTGTCGGACATGGACGGGCAGTGGAAGGTGGCCCACACCGGCACGCTGTCGGGCATGTACTCCTCGCTGGCGCTGCTGCCGGACCGCAAGGTGGGCGTGGTGATCCTCATCAACGGTGATGCCGAGGATGCACGCACCGCGCTGATGCAGGCCGCATTGAAGCACTACACCGCGCCGGCGCAGGCTCGCGGTGTCCTTGATTACGCACGCCTGCTGCGGCAGGAACAGCAGCAACGCACCGACGCCGGCCAGGTGCGGCCCGATACCCGCGCGCGGCGCCCGGCAGGCCCGGGCGCTCCCCGCGCCTGGCAGGGCCGTTACCGCGACCCGTGGCTGGGGCAGGCCAGCCTTTGCCCGCAGGGTGGGCAACTCCGCTTCAGCGTGGACAAGTCGCCCGGGCTCCAGGGCCGGGTGATGCAGCTCGGTAGCCGCTGGCTGGTGCAGTGGGATACCCTCGGGTCGGACGCCGAACCCTGGCTGCAGGTTGAGCCGGGCACACCGACAACGCTTACGTTGCGTGCCATCGACCCGGATATCGACTTCAGCTATGACTACCAGGACCTGCAGTTCACCCGTATCGGCGATTGCCTCTAGCACCGCACTGATCGCCCTGTTCGTCGCCTTTGGCGCGGCCGCCCAGCCGGTGCGGATCGCGCTGGTACGCACCCCCGAACAGGCCGGCATGGTCGACATCCGCAGCCTCGCCCCGGATATCGACCTGGACCTGCGCTATGCCGGGGCCAACAATTTCACCGGCCGCCGCGTGCCCGGCTACGACGCCGCCAAGTGCTACCTGCTCAAGCCTGCGGCCACCGCGCTGGCCAAGGTTGAAGCGGACCTGCGTGCCGACGGATACGGCCTGCGGCTGTTCGACTGTTATCGCCCCGCGCAGTCGGTGCAGGCCTTCGTGGACTGGACCAACGACCCGCTGGAACAGTCGCGGAAGGCCCAGCAGTATCCGGGCCTGGACAAGCCGGCGCTGCTCGGCGGCTACATCGCCCAGACCTCCGGGCACAGTCGCGCCGCTACCGTGGACCTCACGCTGGTGGATTGCCGCAGCGGCACCTGCACCGCGCTGGACATGGGCACCGACTTCGACTTCTTCGGTCCGCGTGCGCATACCGATGCGCCCGATGTCACCCCGCAGCAGTATCTCAATCGGCAGAAGCTGCGCCAGGTGATGGGCCGCCAGGGCTTTGAGAACTACCCGCAGGAATGGTGGCACTACACCCTCACGCCCGAGCCGGACCCGCACACCGCCTACGACGTCCCCGTGCGCTGACCCCCGTGGCGGCAAGGTGGGCCGCTACACTGTGCGCTCACCGACCGCCCGGATCACGATGAACCTGCCGCTGCACTTTGGATTGCTCGGAACGCTGGAAGCGGGGCTTATCGCGCTGCTGGTCGGCCTGCTGGTGTATGCGCTGTGGCAGCGGTTGTGCCGCGCCGTTGGTTGGAACGCCGGGCACGCGATCGGCTGGGCGTGCGTGATCGCGGTGATCGCCTCGGCTGGCATCGACGCGTGGAAGCTGTTCTACATGGGCATCATGCGGCTGGAGTCGCCGCTGTATGCGCGCTTGTTCCTGGCCACCGTCCACGATCCGAACGAACTCGGCTCGCGGGTGGTGCTGGAAGTGGCCGGTGCGCTGTTCGGTGTTGCGGCAGGGTGGCTTCTGTTCAGTTCGCGCTCAGGCGAAAAAAACGCCAGCGACACCTGACAATTCGTTTGCATCCGGTTAAATCCGGGCCGGTTGAATGCGTGTGTTACTCCGCACTCACCCACACCTAACCACTGCGGTAATCGACGCCTGCGCGCAGGTGGTTAAGACCGTGTGCGGGTGCCGATTGCGGCGCAATGTCGATTCACAAACGGGCTGGCAGGGTGGAAGTCGTGCGGAAACAACGAACCGTGCGACATCCCCAAAGGAGACCACCCAAATGACTATTCGCAACCGCAAGCCCCTGATCGCCCTGATCGTCGCCGCAGGCAGTGTGCTGGCCATTCCGGCGATGGCCCAGTCCGCCCAGCAGAGCGCCGCGCAGGCACAGAACCAGGCCGCGCAGGCCCAGCAGGCCGCTGCGCAGGCCGGCCAGGCGGCAGATTCGGCAGCGGGCGCTGCGGCGCAGGCGTCGCAGCAGGCCAACGGTGGCGGTGGCCAGACCTGGGCCAGCGTGGACACCGACGGCAACGGCACCATCAGCAAGACCGAGGCGCAGGTCAATGCGGGCCTGGCACAGGTGTTCGATCAGGCCGACAGCAACAAGGACGGCGAGCTTTCGCCGGATGAGTACAAGTCGTACGTGGCCGCCCAGCAGGGCAAGGCCGCCAGTGGCAGCGGCGCGCAGCCGGGTAACTGATCCATCGCGTCAACGTGCAGGCAAGGGCCCAACACCGCTGGACACCGGTGAACGGCAGTGAGGGGGAAGGGCGGCTACGGCCGCCCTTCTTTTATGATGGCCGCATGCAACATCCCGGCCGTCGGCTTCCTTTTGATGTGTATTTCCCTGCGCCGGGCGAACGGGCGCCGCAGCGTGTCTCGCATCTGCGGCCCGGCCAGATCGTGCTGGTCGCGGGCGGACAGGCCGACACCGTTTTCGACACCGTTGCCTTCGATGACCACGGCCCGCGCTGGGCCAATCCGGCATTGCGCGCGGCGCTGACCAACCTCAACGCGCACGGCTTGCCTTTCCAGTACCAGCCGCACGATCCCGAGTCGCCCGCCGCATTGATGGCGTGGTGGCAGGAAAGCGGCCACGTGGCGGCCAGCTACCGTGAACTCAGCTGGCGCGGCCCGGGCGACTGGCTGATCACCCGTATCGATCTGCCACACCCGGGCGTGCTCGGCTGGGCCGGCCCGCGCCCCTTCGGCCACTGAGCCGACACGGTCATTGGGTCCACCGGGCGCTGTTGCTATCCTTGCCCGATGATGACCTCCACGCCTGCGCCCACCGGCGCCATCGGCCTGGTCGGTTTTGACGGTGACGACACGCTGTGGAAGAGCGAGGAGTACTACCGCAAGGCCGAGCAGGACTACCTCGACATCCTGTCGCGCTATATCGACGTGCACGACACCCAGACCGCGCGCCACCTGCTGGAAGTGCAGCAGCGCAACCTCGGGGTGTTCGGTTATGGGGTCAAGGGCATGACCCTGTCCATGGTCGAAGCGGCCATCGAGATCACCCGGCAGATGATCACCGCGCGCGACCTGCAGCAGATCCTGGACATCGGCCATGACACCCTGCGCCATCCGGTCGAACTGATCGACGGTGTGCGGGAATCGGTCACCGAGATCGCCCGCGATCATCCCGTGGTGCTGATCACCAAGGGCGACCTGTTCCACCAGGAAGCCAAGATCAAGCTGGCCAACCTGCGCGATCTGTTCCCGCGCATCGAGATCGTGTCCGAGAAGGACCCGGAAACCTACGCGCGCGTGCTTGAGGAATTCAACCTGCCGATCCAGCGCTTCTGCATGGTCGGCAACTCGCTGCGCTCGGATATCGAGCCGGTGATCACCTTGGGCGGTTGGGGCATCCACACCCCGTACGCGGTGACCTGGGCGCATGAAACCCAGCACGGCGTAGCCGACGATGAGCCGCGCATGGTCGATGCGCCCACCGCCTTCGACTGGCCGCAGGCGCTGCGCAGTATCCAAGCCAAAGCCAGCCGGGGCTGACCGACATGCAGCGCGGCAAAGGTATGTGGTCATGATCCTGCGCACGCTGCTGGTGCTGCTGCTGGCCGTGCTGCCCCTGGCCGCATCGGCGCAGCAGACCGCCGAAAAGTCCGAGGCCTACGTCGTGGACACCGGCGATGCCTGGGTCGATGGCCAGTTGCGCGACATCAACCATTACGCCGAGCGCTACCCGGACAGTTTCCTGGACGAGGTGGCGCGCTACAGCGGCGTGTCGCGCGGCTACATTGCCGCGCTGATGTATACCCATGGCTGGCAGGCCGGCGACATCTACTTCGCCTGCTTCTGGGCCAAGGCGATCGCGCGTTCCTGCCGCGACAGCGTGCAGGCCTGGACCCGCGCCACGCCGGAGGAGGGGGAGCCCAAGCGTTGGGAGGCAGTGGTCAGCGATTTGCCGGTCACGCCGACCAACCTGCACTGGCGCGCCGTACGCCAGGCCATCGTCGCCAGCCACGACCACTGGGACCGCCCGATCAAACTCGACGCCACCCTGCAGCGCCAGCTCGGTGACCGCGCCCAGCGCCAGCGCAACGCTGCCGCCGCCGACCCCGGCCCCTGAGCCACCGCGCAGCCACGCATGGCGTGGCTCTACCCCCGGCCCACGCCGCCACCCGGTAGAGCCACGCCATGCGTGGCTGCCCTTCGCGCAGACCCCTGCATCCCCGCATCCCCAACACCCCGTGGCCCAACCCCGGGTAGAGCCACGCCATGCGTGGCTGCCGTTCGTACCCGCCCCACGTCGCCCCCCTTTGCTGCTGTGCAGATCGCGATTACCCACGGCCTCGGCGACAATGCGCGATTGCTGCACCTCCCCCGTGATCCGTTGCCGAGTACGTAATGAGCGCCGACCGTTTCGTTTCACCCGACGATATCCGCAGCCTGTTCGCCCAGGCGATGTCCACCATGTACCGCACCGAAGTGCCGCTCTACGGCACCCTGGTCGACCTGGTGGCCGAGATCAACGACGCCGTCCTCACCGCCGATCCGGCGCTGGTGGCCCAGCTGGACCGCAATGACGAACGCGCACGCCTGGACCAGGAACGCCACGGCGCCATCCGCGTCGGCACCGCCGAGGAACTGGCCACGCTCGGTCGCCTGTTCGCGGTCATGGGCATGCACCCGGTGGGCTATTACGACCTGTCGGTGGCCGGCGTGCCGGTGCATTCCACCGCGTTCCGCCCGCGCACGGCCAAGGCGCTCGCACACAACCCGTTCCGCGTGTTCACCTCGCTGCTGCGGCTGGAGCTGATCGACGACGCCGCACTGCGCGACGAATCGGCACGCATCCTCGCCAAGCGCCGCATCTTCACCGACACCGCGCTGGCGTTGATCGCGCAGGCCGAGCGCGATGGAGGCCTGGACGAAACCGACGCCCGTCGCTTCGTCATCGAATCGCTGGAAACCTTCCGCTGGCACGGCGATGCCACCGTGTCGCTGGCCACCTACCATGCGCTGCATGACGCGCATCGCCTGATCGCCGACGTGGTCAGCTTCCGCGGCCCGCACATCAACCACCTCACCCCGCGCACCCTGGACATCGATGCCGCCCAGGCCGGCATGCTCGCTCGGGGTATCGACGCCAAGGCCGTGGTCGAAGGCCCGCCGCCGCGTCGCTGCCCGATCCTGCTGCGCCAGACCAGCTTCAAGGCCTTGGAAGAGACCGTGCGTTTCCCGTCGGGTGATGCGGCCTTTGCGGGCACCCACACCGCACGCTTCGGCGAAATCGAACAACGCGGCCTGGCGCTCACCCCCAAGGGCCGCGCGCTGTACGACCAGCTGCTGGCCCAGGCACGCGACAGCGGAGGCGCCGGCAGCACCGGCCAGGACTACCCGACGCGCCTGGCGGCCGCCTTCACCGCCTTCCCGGACGACCACGACACCCTGCGCCGCGAAGGCCTCGGCTATTACCGCTACGCCCTCACCGATGCGGGCCGCCGCAACCTGGCTGCCATCGGCGATCTGCCGGCCGAAGCGCTGATCGCCGCCGGCCTGGCCAGCGCCGACCCGATCGTCTACGAAGATTTCCTGCCGGTCAGCGCCGCAGGCATCTTCCAGTCCAACCTCGGCGGCGAAGAGCAGCGCGCCTATGCCGCGCATGACAACCGCGACGCGTTCGAGCAGGCGTTGGGCATGCGGGTCGAAGACGAGTTCGCCATCTACGACAGTCTGCAGGCCGAATCGTTGGCGACCCTGCGCGCCGCCTGAGGTAGGGGCGCATCCCGATCGACCGCCGTGGCATCCGCCGCGATTGATGAGGGGGGAGCACGACGCTACGCGGGTGGCCGGGTGTGCAGGCCGTTTGGATGGGCTGGCGTCGCCGATCGGGCTGGTCGCGAGCGTGAGGCCCCCGTGGCGGCCGATAGGCCCCTGGCGCAAATGTCCCCCGGCCGCGTGGCGGCCTCCTCCTTTATTTTGCCCAGGAGCCTTATCTGTTTGGAATCTGGCAGCGTAGGCGTCGAGAGCCGGCGTGGGCCGCCGTAGGAGCCTGGATCTCGACGATCGACTTGTAGCTTGGCGCCCACGCCGGAATCTCCCTTGGTCCGCCCGAACAGTTGCTCGAGGTAGCACTCGAAGTGATAAGACTGGGCAAGCGGGGGAGCTCTCGACCTATCCAGCCTAGCGGAGATTTCCCATGAGCGGAATCGGGATCGATGTGTGCAAAAAATACCTGGATGTTGCGGTCTTTCAAGGCCAGGCCCGTCAGTTCACCAACACCGCAGCCGGTCACTGCAAGTTGGTGAGRTGGCTGAATACGATGTCTGTGAAGCAGGTGGTGCTGGAGGCCACCGGCGGCTACGAGCTGGCCGCACTGGATGCCCTGCACCAGGCTGCACTACCGGTCGCCCGTGCCAATGCGCAGCGGGCGCGCAGCTTGGCCAACACCTTGGGGAAGGCCAAGACCGACAGGCTGGATGCGGCCATGCTGGCCTACATGGCAGAGAAAATAGACCTTCATCCCTACGTTCCGCTGGAGCCATGGCAGCGCCACCTGGGCGAGCATGTTCGTGCCCGCCGGCAGGTCATCGAGCTGTTGAAGATGGCAAAGCAGCAGCTGCTGCCAGTGGCGGACAAGCCTCTGCGAAAGATGCTTCAGGGCAACATCAAACAGCTCGTGYGCAGCGTGGCGCGGCTGGATGTGCTGATCGCCGAGCAGCTGAAGACGCTGCTCATCCAACACCCTCACTTGGCGGCGTTGAAGACGCTCAAGGGCGTGGGCCCGGTGTTGCTGGCGGTACTGATGTGCCGGTTGCCAGAGCTGGGAACCCTTGGCGGAAAGCAGATCGCCAGATTGGTAGGCGTCGCCCCGCTGTCGCACGACAGCGGCACCGTGCGTGGCAAACGCGGGATCAAAGGAGGCCGAGCCGACGTCCGGAAGGCGCTCTACATGGCGGCCATGTCCGCCGCCCGTCACGAGCCGCGTCTGCGTGATTTTTACAGGTCGCTGCGTGCACGTGGCAAGGAAGGAAAGGTGGCCCTGGTAGCTGTGATGCGCAAGATGCTGGTCATCCTCAACGCGCGCGTGCGCGATGAAAGAGCCGCCATGCGCCCAGCCTGAACGCCTTGAGCGGACAACATGAAGGGCAAAAGCGTGCCGGCCAACGGCCGGCACCTACCGCTCACCGCGCGCGCAGGAAACCGCCCGGAGGCGGCGGGCAGGTCGGTGCGGGGCCGTTGGAACCCCGGACGGGCGGAAACGAGACCCCATGGATGGGTTCCCGGCGTGTCCCGCACCGGCGTGCCCGCCGCCTCAGCCACGGATCAGGCGGGCGCTGGTCAACAC
>NZ_JBFULB010000025.1:0-21766 GCF_056400545.1 Stenotrophomonas sp. P5_A8
GGAGCGGGGTGTACGTCGATGCCGGCGCCATCCTGGTCCACGAACGGGGAGCGGGGTGTACGTCGATGCCGGCGCCATCCTGGTCCACGAACGGCTGGCCATCGTCGACCCGGCCGGCGGTTCGCAGCCGCTGCTGTCCGAGGACGGCGGGCTGGCGCTGGCGGTCAACGGCGAGATCTACAACCACCGCGAACTGAAGGCCGAACTGGCCCAGCCCTATGCGTTCCAGACCGGTTCGGACTGCGAGGTGATCAACGCGCTGTACCGGCAGGACAGCCCGGCCGCGTTCCTCAACCGCCTCAACGGCATCTTCGCCTTCGCGCTGTGGGACCGCGACCAGCAGCGCGTGCTGATCGCGCGCGATCCGATCGGTGTGGTGCCGCTGTACTGGGGTCATGACAAGGACGGCCGCCTGGTGGTGGCCTCCGAGCTGAAGTCGCTGGTGGATATCTGCGCCGATGCGGCGCAGTTCCCGCCTGGCCACTGGTACGACAGCGCCACCGGCACGTTGACCCGCTACTACGAGCGGCCCTGGCGCGACTACGATGCGGTCGAAGGTGTCGAGGCCGACCTTGCTGCGCTGCGCGAGGCCTTCGAGCGCGCCGTGCACCGCCAGTTGATGACCGACGTGCCCTATGGCGTATTGCTGTCCGGCGGCCTGGACTCCTCGCTGGTGGCCGCGGTGGCCGCACGCTACGCGCGCCATCGCGTCGAGGACGGTGATAAAAGCGAGGCGTGGTGGCCGCGTCTGCACTCCTTCGCCATCGGCCTCAAAGGCTCACCGGACCTGGCCGCCGCAGCGATCGCCGCCGAAGCGCTGGGCACGGTGCACCATGGCTTCGAGTACACCTTCGAAGAAGGCCTGGACGCATTGCCCGAGGTGATCCGCCACGTGGAAACCTACGACGTCACCACCATCCGCGCCTCCACCCCGATGTTCCTGCTGGCGCGGCGGATCAAGGCGATGGGCGTGAAGATGGTGCTGTCCGGCGAGGGCAGCGACGAGATATTCGGCGGCTACCTGTACTTCCACAAGGCGCCCAACGCACGCGAGTTCCATGAGGAACTGGTGCGCAAGCTCGACGCACTCAACAACTACGATTGCCTGCGTGCCAACAAGTCGATGATGGCCTGGGGCGTGGAGCCGCGCGTGCCGTTCCTGGACCGCGAGTTCCTCGACGTGGCCATGCGCATCGACGCGCGCCACAAGATGGTCGGGCAGGGGCCGCAGGGCGCACGTCGCATCGAAAAGGCGGTGCTGCGCGAAGCCTTTGAAGGCTATCTGCCCGATTCGATCCTGTGGCGGCAGAAAGAGCAGTTCAGCGATGGCGTCGGCTATGGCTGGATCGACGGGCTCAAGGCGCATGCCGACGCGCAGATCAGCGACCGGGTGATGGCCGCGGCCGACAAGCGGTTCGTGCACAACCCGCCGCAGACCAAGGAGGCGTACTACTACCGCCACGTCTTCGAGCAGTACTTCCCGACCCAGGCCGCGGCCGAAACGGTGCCGGGGGGCAAGTCGATCGCGTGCTCGTCGCCAGCGGCGATTGCCTGGGATGCCAGCTTTGCCAGCATGGCCGACCCCTCCGGCCGTGCGGTGGCCGGCGTGCACGAGCAGGCGCTGGCCTGATCGGCGCATGCGCTGCACGGCGCAGCCGCGCCGTGCAGCGGTAGAATCGCCCCTCAATCGATGGGGATCGGTAATGGAAGCAGATACCACCGGCGGCATGCGCCGCAGCGGGCTGGCGTGGCGTTACCTGGGCTGGGTGGCGCTGCCACTGCTGGTTGGCCTCGCGCTGGCACGCTACGCCGGCCCGAACGTTGCCGTGCAGGCGGCCCGCGCCGAGTCGTCGCTGGGCACCGACTGGGCCGCCCACCTGCACGCGCCGCTGGGTCTGTTCCTGATGCAACTGCTGACGCTGCTGCTGGTGGCCAAGGGCGCCGGGTGGCTGTTCCGGCGGTTCGGCCAGCCGGGCGTAATCGGGGAAATGGCCGCCGGCCTGATGATGGGGCCGTTGGTGCTGGGGGCGTTGTTGCCGCAGCTGCATGGCGCGCTGTTCCCGCCCGCGTCGCTGGGGTCGCTGGGCCTGCTCAGTCAGTTGGGCGTGCTGATGTTCCTGCTGGTGGCCGGGGCCGAACTGGACCTGGGCGGGCTGCGCGGGCGTCGTCGCTTCGCCTTCGTGGTCAGCCATGCCGGCATTGCGGTGCCGTTCGTGCTTGGTGTCGGGCTGGCGATCTGGTTGTACCGCGCGCACGCACCGAGCGGGGTCGGCTTCACCGGCTTTGCCTTGTTTGTCGGCATTTCATTGAGCATCACCGCCTTCCCGGTGCTGCTGCGGATCCTGGCCGACCGCGGCATGACCAGCACGCCGCTCGGGCAGACCGCGATCGCCTGCGCTGCGCTGGGCGATGCCACCGCGTGGTGCCTGCTGGCGCTGATCGTGGCCGCCGCACAGGCGCAGGGGTGGGGGCCGGCGACGATCAACCTGGTCTGCGTGGTGGCGTTTGTCGGCGTGATGCTGGCGGTGGTACGGCCATGGTTCTCGCGGCAGGTGATCGCCCCCGGCCAGGAAGGGCGCTGGCTGCTGGTGATGCTGCTGATGGCACTGGGCTGCGCGCTGGTGACCGAAATGCTGGGCATCCACGCGCTGTTCGGCGCGTTCGCCGCCGGTGTGGCGGTCTCGGGCAATGCGACGTTGCGACACACCGTGGCGACCAAGGTCGAGCCGTTCGCAGTGACCCTGCTGTTGCCGTTGTTCTTCGCCATGACCGGCCTGCGCATGCGCGCCGATGCATTGCAGGCCAGCGATCTGCTGCTGTGCCTGGCGGTGATCGGAGTGGCCACGCTGGGTAAGCTGATCGGCACCTGGAGCGCGGCCCGCGGTGCCGGCATGGACAACCACGAAGCGTGGAAGCTGGGTGCGCTGATGAACACCCGCGGTTTGATGGAGCTGATCGTGCTCAACCTGGGCTACGAGCTGGGCTTCCTCGGCGACCGCTTGTTCGCGGTGCTGGTGATCATGGCGCTGGTGACCACGGCCATGACCGGCCCGCTGTTGAACTGGATGGAGCGCGGGAGGGGCAGGGCCGGTGCCACGACGTAGCGCCGACCGTGGGTCGGCTGCTGTCCACCACGGTGCGCCCTCGGTTGAAGGCCTGTGCGGGCGATGTAGAGGCCGGGAGGCGCGCAACTGCAACTGATTCCGATTAGATCATTGGATTTCCGGATGCGGCACCATGGCGGCCATCGATCCACCAGGAAGCTCCCCCATGAAAGGCAATCCGGACGTCATCGCGTGTTTGAAGGAACTGCTGCGCGGCGAATTGGCTGCGCGTGACCAGTACTTCATCCATTCGCGCCGCTACGAGGACCAGGGCCTGTTCGCGCTGTACGAACGCCTGAACCACGAGATGGAAGAAGAGACCCAGCACGCCGATGCGCTGCTGCGCCGGATCCTGTTCCTGGGCGGCACCCCGGACATGCGACCGCATGCGTTCGAGCCCGGTGTGACCGTGGAAGAAATGCTGCAGAAGGATCTGGACACCGAATACAGCGTGCGCGACAACCTGGCCGCCGGCATGAAGCTGTGCGAGCAGCACCAGGATTACGTGAGCCGCGACATGCTGCTGGTGCAGCTCAAGGACACCGAGGAAGACCACGCCTGGTGGCTGGAACAGCAGCTGGGCCTGATCAAGCGCATCGGCCTGGCGCTGTACCAGACCAGCAAGATGGATGCCAAGGGAACGGCGGCGCACTGACGCGCTTCAGCCCCACGATGTGCTGCGCACATCGCGGGTCCCGGCGTATCCGTTCGGGCATCGCGGGGAGCCGGCCAACGGCCGGCACTACCGACGCCTTGGTTCCACCGCGCGCCAGCCAGCCTTCGCCAGCACGCCGCATCAACCCCGCGTCCGCCCGCCAGCATCCGCCAGCCAGCCGACGTTCAATGACCCGTCCTGCCATAGGTTGACACCTGTGGCGGATGATTCAGCCGCCGTCAGGCGGCCAAGGACGCCCGATGGACTGCATCGGGCGTCTGCATTTTAAGGGACAGGTGCGGTCGCTCGGCGTTATAGATCGCCACCGACTCGGCCACCATCTGCCGTGCCTGCGCCAGGTCCCGAGGGCGATGCAGCAGGAATTCGCCTTTCAAGATCCCATTTACCCGTTCTGCCAGCGCATTCTGGTAGCAATCGTAGCCGTCGGTCATCGAGCAGGTCACACCGTGCGTGGTGTGGATCTTCTGGTAATAGTCCGAGCAGTATTGGATGCCTCGGTCGGAATGGTGGACCAGACGTTGGCGCGTTTTTCGTCCTTTCAGCGCCATCTGCAACGCCTGAGCGACCTGCTCGGTCTGCAGGGTGTCGTGCACGCTCCAGCCAACGATCTTGCGTGACCACGCATCGGTAATCAGGCTCAAGTACACGAACTTTCCTTGCGTCGGCAGATAGGTAATGTCGGCTACCCAAACCTGTTCGCTACCGGTGGGTACCACGCGCCCCTCGCCAGCCTTGAGCAGGTTGGGGTGCCGTCGGAAGCGGTGATGGCTGTCGGTGGTCTTGTGATATGCCCGCCGCATCGGAACCAGGAGCCGAGCATCACGAAGGACGCCAAACAGGCGGTCCCGCCCCATCGCGATCCCTGATGCCTGCAGTGCCGGCCTGATCAGACCGTGCAGCTTGCGAGTGCCGATGCGTGGCTGACGCGCCCGATAACCCCCCACTAAAGCGATCGCCCGTGCGCGCTCGGCCAACTGCCGTTGCTGGCGATGGCCACCTTGGTAGTACGCCTGCCGACTGATGCCGAAATGTCGGCAAGCCCTTGCCACGCTTACGCCTTGGAGGCGCCCTTGCGTGAGGACTTGCCGGAAGGCTTTTTTACGATGCGTACCCCGTAGTCCTCTTTGAGGACCTCGACGATGGCTTCGAAAAGCTGCGCTTTCTCGTTGGCCTCCCGCAGTTGCACCTGCAAAGCCTTGATCTGCTGTTCCGGCGTCAGCGGCTTGGCCGCCGCGCTTTTGGGTGAAGTGGTCATGGGGGCAGATGATGCACCACCTGACCAATCCTGCCGACCATGGCGGCGAAGCCAGCCAAGCACAGTGCTCCGTCCTTGGATCCCGTATCGCTCCTGGGCCTTTTTGTAGGTCAGTTCCCCGCGCTCGACCTGGTCGACCACCGACAATTTGAAGGCCAGCGAGTAATCCCGCTGGCTGCGCCTGAGTGTTGAATCCATTGAACATTCCTCTTCCTGTGGGAAAAGGTGTCAACCCAATTCAGGACGGGTCACGGGCAAGAAAAAAGCCRCCTGGATGACCAGGYGGCTTYYGTCTTGGTGGGCTGTCAAGGATTCGAACCTTGGACCTATTGATTAAGAGTCAACTGCTCTACCAACTGAGCTAACAGCCCTGAAAACTCAGGCGCACATTGTAGCGTGTGTGCTGCCTTTTGCAACTCTGATTCACTTTCGGTGAACCAGTTTGAATCAGTGGGGTGGCTGAGGGGACTCGAACCCCCGACCACCGGAATCACAATCCGGAACTCTAACCAACTGAGCTACAGCCACCACTGAAAACTTTGCTTCCTGACGCATGCACCCGATGGTGCGCCCGACAGGAATCGAACCTGTAACCGCCGGCTTAGAAGGCCGGTGCTCTATCCAGTTGAGCTACGGGCGCCCTGGCTGGATTATCGCATTTCAATCCTGTTTTGAGCAGGCTTGGTCGGGGTAGAGGGATTCGAACCCCCGACATCCTGCTCCCAAAGCAGGCGCGCTACCAGACTGCGCTATACCCCGGTGGTAAATCCCTCGAGGTTCCCCCCGAAAGAGTCGGCTATTGTGGGAATCTGCGCAGCATCTGTCAACGCTTATTTCACGTTGTCGTACACGTCGCGTCCCGACCGCTGCGTATCGGCTATGCTCGCCGCAGCGGTCGGATGGCCGGAACCCTACCCCTTCAAGGAGATTGGCAATGCGCAGCGGCAATCCCGCACTTTCCGAATCGACGTTCCTGGATCTTGCCAGCGGCTCGGTAGTGACCTCGCCCGACCAGGCAATGACCATCAACGGCACCGTCAACAAGACCGGCCTGCTGCTCCTGTTGACCGTGCTTACCGCAGCCTTCGCCTGGAGTCAGTCGGTGGATGCCGCTGGCCTGCCGACCGGCGGGGCAATGCTGTACACCGTGGCCGGTGCGATCGGCGGCCTGGTGCTGGCACTGGTGACCATCTTCAAGAAGGAATGGTCGCCGGTCACCGCGCCGATGTACGCGCTGGTCGAAGGCCTGTTCCTGGGCGCGATCTCGGCGGTGTTCAACGCCAAGTTCCCGGGCATTGTGATGCAGGCGGTGATGCTGACCTTCGGCACGATGTTCGTCATGCTGGCGGTGTACCGCAGCGGCCTGATCAAGGTCACCGAGAACTTCAAGCTGGGCGTGGTCGCGGCCACGGGCGGCATCGCGCTGCTGTACCTGGCTTCGTTCGTGCTGAGCTTCTTCAACATCAATGTGCCGATGATCCACCAGGGCGGCTGGATGGGCATCGCCTTCAGCCTGTTCGTGGTGGTGGTGGCCGCGCTGAACCTGGTGCTGGATTTCGACTTCATCGAGAACGGCGCCGAAGCCCGCGCACCCAAGTACATGGAGTGGTACGGCGCGTTCGGCCTGATGGTCACGCTGGTGTGGCTGTACGTGGAATTCCTGCGCCTGCTGTCGAAGATCCAGCAGCGCTGAGCCGCTCGATCCGCACCTTCAAGAGGGCGCCCCCGGGCGCCCTTTTTCATGCGCGCTCGCCAGCCGCCGAGCCCGCCCCGCCCGTCTGCCCGGCGTAATGCGCGGCCAGGTAATCCACCAGCGCGCGCACCTTCGGGGCAAGCGCACGCGCATGCGGATACAGCGCGAAGTAGCGGCGCTGTCCGGCGTGCCAGCCGGGCAGCACGCGGATCAGGCGACCGGTGCGCAGATCCTCCTGCACGGTCAACGCGGTGAACAGGCTGATGCCCATGCCCGCCAGCACGGCGGCATACAGCGCCGGGGTGGCATCCACGTGCAGTCGCTGGCCGGCCTCGACGCTGGCGCTGGCCCCGCGCGGCCCCTGCAGTTCCCAACGCGCAGCGGTACCGGCCGGGCTGAAGGCCAGCAGCGCGTGTTTGTCCAGGTCAGCGGCCTGCCGCGGCAGGCCATGGGTGGCAAGGTAGGCCGGCGCGGCGACCAGGATGCGCGGGCAGCTGGCCAGTTCACGGGCAACCAATTGGCTGTCCGGCAGCGTTGCGGCGATGCGCAGCGCCAGGTCGAATCCACCGCCGACCACGTCGACCAACTGGTCGTCGGCGGAAAGGTCCAGCGCCACCTGCGGATAGCGTGCAAGGAACCCCGGCAGCCAGTACGGCAACTCCTGGCTGGCCACCACCTGCGGCACGGTGATCCGCAGCCGTCCGCTGGGCGTGGCCTGCCCTGCACGGGCACGGTCATCGGCCTGGTCCAGCCGCTCCAGCAGCGCCACGGCCTCGCGGTAGTAATCGCGGCCGGCCTCTGTCAGCGACAGCCGTCGGCTGTTGCGGTCGAGCAACCGGACCTGCAGGTGCTCTTCCAGTTGCCGCAGTTGCCGCGACATGGCCGAGTGGGTGGTGCCCTGCCGCTCGGCGGCAGCGGTGAAACTGCCGGCGTCGACGATCGCGCGCAGCGCACGCAGGGCGGCGAAGTGATCCATCGGCAGGCAGCTCCGGTTGGCAGGGCCCGCCGGATGCGGGCCCTGCCAGCTTATCAAGCGCCGTCGCTCGACTTGCGCACCGGCAGCGCCAGGATCGCCTCGGTGGCCATGACATCGCCGAACGCGTCGTCGATCTGTGCCAGCGACGCTTCGTGCAGCGCGCGGTGGCCGATGCGCTTGCCGCCGGCCAGGTCGAGGTCGCGGCTGGCGCTGGCGTCGGAGGACACGATCACCCGATAGCCGCGCGGGGCCGCGGCCGCGTCACGGGCGGCGCCCACCACGCAGGCATGGGTCTGCAGGCCGGTGACGATCAAGGTGTCGATACCGGCGTCCTGGAGCACCTTGTCCAGCGCGGCGGCCGAGGCGCCGGCGAACACGCTCACGTTGTCCTTCTGGATCACGGTTTCGCCGCTGCGCGGCTGCATGTCGCGGTGGAAGGCCACATTGACGCTGCCCTGAGCGAACAGCGGCGCGCCGGCCGGCAGCACATGCTGCACGTGGATGACGCGGATGCCGTTGGCATCGGCGAAGTCGACCACACGACGGGCCTGGGCCAGCGCGGCCACGCCATCGGGAATGACCATGCGGCCGCCGGCAAAGCCCGGGGCGGCACTGGCGTCGAAATACTCGTTCTGGAAGTCGATCACCAGCACCGCGGTTTTTGCGGCATCCAGCGCGGTAGCGCTGGGCGCACCGGCCAGCTGGCGGATGGTGGGATGGCTCGGTTCGGCGGCAACCGCCGGGGCGATGGCGGCCATGCCGATCAGACTGGCCAGGCCAAAGGTGGTGAGGTTCATGGGAGTGCTCCTGTGCGTGGAAGGTGGGCACAGGATGCGCGCCGACCTGTGCGCCCACCAGCCATCTTCCTGCACGCCATCTGTGCGGGAACTGCACAGATAACGTTCCAGGCACGCCAACGCAACGGGGCGCCCGAAGGCGCCCCGCTGTGGATTCACCAGTGTCGCCGGACCGCTTACAGGCGGCTGGCGATGGCCTGGGCGAAGCCCATGGTGTTGCCGGTGCCGCCCAGGTCGCCGGTCAGCGAGTCCTTGGCTTCCAGCGTGGCCACGATGGCCTTGCGCAGGCGCTCGGCGTTGTCGGTCTGGCCGACATGGTCCAGCATCTGCGCGGCTGCCAGCAGCAGCGCGCACGGATTGGCCTTGCCCTGCCCGGCGATGTCCGGCGCGGTGCCGTGCACGGCTTCGAAGATGGCCGCGTTCTCACCGATGTTGGCGCCCGGGGCCAGGCCCAGGCCACCGACCAGACCGGCGCACAGGTCGGAAATGATGTCGCCGAACAGGTTGGTGGTCACGATGATGTCGAACTGTTCCGGACGCATCACCAACTGCATGCAGCAGTTGTCGACGATCATTTCCTGGAACTCGATTTCCGGGTACTTGGCCGCCACTTCGCGCGCCACGGCCAGGAACAGGCCCGAGGTCGACTTGATGATGTTGGCCTTGTGCACGGCGGTGACCTTCTTGCGGCCGGTGCTGCGGGCCAGCTCGAAGGCGTAGCGCACGATGCGCTCGGAGCCCTTGCGGGTGATACGGGTGCCCGAGAACGCGGTCTCGCCATCGGCCGACACTTCCTGGCCTTCGGCCAGGTAGGCGCCTTCGGTGTTCTCACGCACGGTGATCAGGTCCACGCCGTCGCCAAAGCGCGACTTGGTGTTCGGGAAGGACACCGCCGGACGCACGTTGGCATACAGGTCGAAATGACGACGCAGGCTGACGTTGATCGAGGTGAAGCCGCCACCGACCGGGGTGGTCAGCGGGCTCTTCAGGGCGATCTTGTTGCGCGCGATCGATTCCAGCGTGGAGGCCGGCATCAGGTCGCCGTGCTTTTCCAGCGCGACCAGGCCTGCGTCGGCGTCTTCGTATTCAAAGCCGGTGTCCAGCTTGCCGAGCACGAACAGGGTAGCGTCCATGATCTCCGGGCCGATGCCGTCGCCGCGGATGACCGTGATTTTCTGCGTCATTGATGTGTAGTCCGAACCGAGGGGGAGCGCCGTCCGTCAGCTACGCGGAGCACGGGCGCAAGGGAAGTTTCATCGGCAATTATGCCTGACCCGCCCAACGGACCCAAATCCGCCATTGGTGGTAGTGACGTCCGCTGGCCGGCAACAAGGCGGTCCCACCCCACGGTAGCCACCGACCGTCGGTCGGTGGGCACACCTTGTCGAACATGAACGAAAACCCGCCGGCGCGTCGCCGGCGTCACCCGGGGCGGGCCGCACGGCGGCCCTGGACCTCAGTGTTCGTGAACGGCCGGGGCGTCCGCGCCGCCTTCGAGCTGGTCGAGGAAATCGACGGCGCGGCGCAGGTGCGGGATCACGATCGAGCCGCCGACCACCAGGCCGACCGAGAAGGTCTCGAAGAACTCTTCGCGGGTGACCCCGGCGTCCTTGCACTGGGCGACGTGGTAGCTGATGCAGTCATCGCAGCGCAGCACCATCGAGGCGACCAGGCCCAGCAGCTCCTTGGTCTTCACATCGAGCGCGCCAGCCTGGTAGGTCTGGGTGTCGAGCGCGAAGAACCGCCGCACGACCTGGTTGGGCTCGCCGAGGATGCGCTGGTTCATGCGCTGGCGGAATTCGGTGAATTCGGCGATGCGATCCTTGCTGCCGTCGTCGGCCGCGCTCATGCCGGGCCCTGCCCGGCCAGCAGCGGCTCCAGCTTGCCGGCGCGATGCAGGGCCATCATGTCGTCGTAGCCGCCCACATGGACGTCACCGACGAAGATCTGCGGCACGCTGGTGCGGCGGGTCTTGGCCATCATCTTCTCGCGCTCGACCGGATCCAGGTCGATCCGCACTTCGGTCCAGTCGCGACCCTTGCTCTTGAGGAAGTTCTTGGCAGCCACGCAGTAGGGGCAGACCGCGGTCGAATAGATGGTGATGGCAGGGGCCCCACCCGGGTTGGACGCAACATCTTGGCTCACGGGAAACTCCACGGACAAACGAGTGTCTGTACATGGTAGCTGGCTGCTGGATTTTCCACGTCATCACCGCAACACTGTGGATTAACCGCAGATTTGCATGGCGCCTGTCACGCTGCCGCCTGGTCCCCTGCCCCGCCCGTCCTGGAGCTTCGATTGCGCCCTCTGCTGCTCTCCGCCGCGCTGACTCTCGCCCTGGCCGCGCCGTTGGTGTCCGCGCAGGAGTCCAAGCTGCCCGACATCGGCTCCTCGGCCGGTGAACTGCTGACCCCGGCCCGCCAGGCCGAATACGGCGGGATGATGCTGCGCGAGCTGCGCAACTACGGCTACCTGCTGGACGACCCGCTGGTGGACGACTGGCTGCAGACCATGGGCGCCCGGCTCGGCTCCAACAGCGCCCAGCCGCGCCAGTCGTACACGTTTTTCATGCTCAAGGACCGCCAGATCAACGCCTTCGCCACCCTGGGCGGGTACGTGGGGGTCAACGCCGGCCTGGTGCTGACCGCCGAGCGTGAGGACGAGGTGGCGGCGGTGCTGTCCCACGAAATCGCCCATGTCACCCAACAGCACGTGCTGCGCGGGGTGGAACGGGCCCAGCGCGACCAGATCCCGATCCTGCTGGGCATGCTGGCGGCGGTGGTCGCCGCGCAGCAGGCCGGCGGCAATTCCTCGGGCGATGCGACCATGGCCGCGATCACCTCCGGCATGGGGCTGATGCAGCAGCGCCAGATCAACTACACCCGCAGCAACGAATCCGAGGCTGACCGCCTGGGCATCCGCACCCTGGCCCGCAGCGGCTACGACGTGGATGCGATGGCCGGCTTCTTCGAACGCATGTCCGCCTCGATGCGCGGCAATGCCGGCGGCTACTCGGTACCGGACTTCCTGCAGACCCACCCGGTCACCACCACCCGCATCAGCGAGGCCAAGGCCCGCGCCGAGCAGATGAAGAAGGACACCGTGCTGCTCACCACCGAGGTGCCCGGCGGAGTCCGCCAGGAGCGGGTGAACCCGGCCGATCCGGCGTTGTCCGATCCGATCGTGCGCGGCAACAATCCAATGCTGCCGGCCTCGATGCAGATCTCGGTCAACAGCCTCAGCCGCGGCGCCACCGGCCAGTTCGAATGGGCACGCGAGCGCTTGCGCGTGCTCAGCGCCGATACCCCCGGCGATGTGGTGCGTGAATACGAAAACCTGCAGCGCGCGCAAAAGCAGGGGCTGACCCAACCGCAGCGCTATGGCCTGGCCCTTGCGCGGCTGCGCAACAGCGGCGCCGGCGAGGCCCGGCGCGACCTGACCGAGCTGCTGCGCGACCACCCCGACAACCTGTGGGTAGCGCTGGCGCTGGGCGAGGCCGAATCGCGTTCGGGCCAGCCGAACCAGGCCAATACGCGCTTTGAGACGCTGCTGCGCCAACACCCGGGCAGCCGTCCGGTGGCGCTGACGTACGCGGAGATCCTCAACGAACAGGGGGGCCGCGAGGCCGGCCAGCGGGCCCAGGCGATGCTGCGCCCGTTGCTGTCGCAAAGCGGCAATGATCCGGTGTTCCAGCTGCGCTACGCCCGCGCCAGCGAACTGGCCGGCGATACGGTGCGCGCCAGCGAGGCCTACGCCGAAGCGGCGTTCCTGAACGGTCGCCCGGAACAGGCGCTGATGCAGCTCCAGGCGCTGAAGAAGCAGCCGGCACTGGACTACGTGGGCCGTGCCCGGGTCGATGCGCGCATCGAGAGCATCACCCCGACCGTGCTGGAAATGCGCCGCCAGGGCATCCGCGACCCCGAGCTGGAGCGGCGCTGAGCCCGCTGGCGCCCCGGCGGCAGATGACGGCGCCATGGCAGTTGCAGGCAGTGTGGGCCAGGGCCGTCACAAACATGTCATGAAACCGTAGTCTACTGGGCTCAATCCCGGTCTGATAAGCAATACGGTGCCACGTGCAGAAACGCATTCTGATCGTCGATGACGAACCCGCGATCCGCGAAATGGTCGCCTTCGCCCTGCGCAAGGGCGACTACGACCCGATCCATGCCGGCGATGCCCGCGAGGCGCAGACGGCGATCGCAGACCGCGTCCCGGACCTGATCCTGCTGGACTGGATGCTGCCCGGCACCAGTGGGCTGGACCTGGCCCGACGCTGGCGCAAGGAAGCCCTCACCCGCGAGGTGCCGATCATCATGCTCACCGCGCGCGGCGAAGAGAATGATCGCGTCGGCGGCCTGGAAGCCGGTGTCGACGACTACGTGGTCAAGCCGTTCTCGGCCCGCGAGCTGCTGGCCCGCATCCGAGCGGTGATGCGCCGCGCCCGCGACGATGACGAAGACGGCAGCGTCGCGGTGGGTTCCATCCGCATCGACGGCGCCGCCCACCGCGTCTTCGCCGGTGACCAGCCGGTGCCGATCGGTCCGACCGAATACCGCCTGCTGCACTTCTTCATGACCCACCCCGAGCGTGTCTACACCCGCGCGCAGCTGCTGGACCATGTGTGGGGCGGCAGCGTGTACGTGGAAGAGCGCACCATCGACGTGCACATCCGTCGCCTGCGCAAGACCCTGGAACCGTTCGGCGCGGAAAACATGGTGCAGACCGTGCGCGGCGCCGGTTACCGGTTCTCGACCTCGACCTGAGTCTCGTCGGGCCGGTGCCTGGCCATTGCGCCCGGTGCCGGCCACTCCTGCTATAACCTTGGATCGCGTCCGAGGACCGCACCTTCTGCGAGACCGCAATGCCCCGCCACATCCGCTCTGCCTGGTTGAAAACGCTGGCCACCCTCGCCGCCCTGCTGCTCGCGGCCGGCGTGCTGGGCCTGGTGGTCGGACATGTATGGATGTGCATCGCACTGGCCTCCATCGGCGCGCTGGCCTGGCACTACTGGCGGCTGCGCCGGGTGCTGCGCGGGCTGACCGCCCGGCATCGCTGGGACATGGGGGACGGCACCGGCGTGTGGAACGAGCTGGACCGGCTGCTGTACCGCAACCAATGGGAAATGCGCACGCGCAAGCGACGCCTGCTGGACATGCTGCGCAGCTACCGCGCCGCCGCCGCCGCGCTGCCCGATGCGGTGGTGGTGGTGGACCGCAACAGCCAGCGCGTGCAGTGGTTCAACGAAGCGGCCACCTCGCTGCTCGGCCTGCACCACCCCGGCGATCTGGGCGAGGCGCTGGTGCAGCGCCTGCAGCCGATGCCGCTGGCCCACTGGCTGGCTGGCGGACGCAATGCCGAGCCGATCCTGGATGTGCCCTCGCCGGTCGATCCGGCCATCCGCCTCAACCTGCGCCTGATCCCCTATTCGCCCGATTACTGGCTGCTGATCGCCCGGGACGTAAGCAAGCTGCTGCGCCTGGAACAAGTGCGCCGCGACTTCGTGGCCAACGTCTCCCACGAGCTGCGCACGCCGCTGACAGTGGTGCACGGCTACCTGGACATGATGGAGCCGGAAGACTTCCCCGGCACCGGCCCGATGCTGGAAGAAATGCGCAAGCAGTCCCAGCGCATGGCCCAGTTGGTTGAAGACCTGCTGACCCTGTCGCGGCTGGAATCGCAGGAACACACCGAGGAAGAAGCGGTGGCGATGGCGCCGATGCTGGCCACGCTGCGCCGCGAGGCCGAGGCGCACAGCCAGGGCCGCCACCAGATCAGCGT
The DNA here is from genome assembly GCF_056400545.1 of Stenotrophomonas sp. P5_A8. Classification (NCBI taxonomy): domain Bacteria; kingdom Pseudomonadati; phylum Pseudomonadota; class Gammaproteobacteria; order Lysobacterales; family Lysobacteraceae; genus Stenotrophomonas; species Stenotrophomonas sp. P5_A8. The sequence goes on from NZ_JBFULB010000025.1 coordinate 14,280, forward strand.
GGTCGACAACGCCGGTATCGACCTGCAGGGCTCCAACAAGGAACTGCACAGTGCGTTCTCCAACCTGGTCACCAACGCGGTGCGCTATACCCCGGCCGGTGGCCGCATCGAGGTGGAACTGGCGCGCGAAGGCCAGGGCGCGGTGCTGTCGGTGCGCGACACCGGCTACGGCATTCCCGCCACCCACCTGCCGCGCCTGACCGAACGTTTCTACCGCGTATCGAGCAGCCGATCGCGCGAAAGCGGCGGCACCGGCCTGGGCCTGTCGATCGTCAAGCACATCCTGGGCCTGCACCACGCGCGCCTGGAGATCCAGAGCGAGGTCGGCAAGGGCAGCGTGTTCTCGTGCCACTTCGACGCCGACCAGGTGCGTGCACGCACCGAAACGGCCTCCCTTCCTTCTGCAGAAGACTTCTCCGCATGAGCACCCTCGTCCCGATCGCCGTGCCGGTGGACAACGATCCGCTGCGCGACCCGGCGCTGTACATCAACCGCGAACTGTCGCAGCTGGACTTCAACTTCCGCGTGCTGGCCCAGGCCATGGATACGCAGGTGCCGCTGCTGGAGCGCCTGCGCTTCATGTGCATCTCCTGCACCAACCTGGACGAGTTCTTCGAGATCCGCGCCGCCGCCGTGCGCCACGCGCAGGAGTTCGGCCTGCCACCGGCACCGGACGGGATGACCCCGCAGGCGATCCTCAACTCGATCCACGACCGCGCCGCGCAACTGGTGGACCAGCAGTACCGCTGCTGGAACGAGACGCTGCGCCCGGCGCTGCACGAGGCCGGCATCGACGTGCTCGGGCGCCACTCCTGGAACCATCGTCAGAAGCGCTGGCTGCGCGCGTTCTTCCGCAACGAGATCATGCCGGTGCTGTCGCCGCTCGGCCTGGACCCGTCGCATCCGTTCCCGAAGATCCTCAACAAGTCGCTGAACATTGTGGTGGTGCTCAAGGGCACCGACGCGTTCGGGCGCGCCGGCCACCTGGCGATCGTGCGCGCGCCGCGTTCGCTGCCGCGCATCATTCAGCTGCCGGAAAAACTCGGCGGCCCGCAGACCTATGTGTTCCTGTCCTCGGTGCTCTCCACCTTCGTCGATGAGCTGTTTCCGGGCATGGAAGTCCAGGGGGCCTACCAGTTCCGCGTCACCCGCAACTCCGAGCTGGTGGTGGACGAGGAAGAAGTGGAGAACCTGGCACTGGCGCTGCGCGACGAGCTGGTCGACCGCGGCTACCGGCCGGCGGTGCGCCTGGAGATCGCCCAGGACTGCCCGCGCGACATCGTGCGCACGCTGCTGCAGAACTTCGGCCTGACCGAGAACGCGGTCTACCGCATCGACGGCCCGGTCAACCTCAACCGCGTGATCCAGCTGTACGACCTGCTGGCCCGCCCAGAACTGAAATACCCCACGCTCAACCCGCGCGTGCTGCGCGATGGCGACGGCATCTTCGACGTGGTGTCGCGCAAGGACGTGCTGCTGCACCATCCCTTCGATGCATTCACCCCGGTGCTGGACCTGATCAAGCAGGCCGCGGTGGATCCCAACGCGCTGGCGATCAAGCAGACGCTGTACCGCACCGGCAAGGATTCGCAGATCGTCGATGCGCTGATCCAGGCCGCGCGCAACGGCAAGGACGTGACCGTGGTGGTCGAGCTGCGCGCGCGCTTCGACGAGGAAGCCAACCTGGGCCTGGCCGATCGCCTGCAGGAAGCCGGCGTGCAGGTGGTGTACGGCGTGGTCGGCTACAAGACCCACGCCAAGATGCTGCTGATCGTGCGCCGCGAAGGCCGCAAGCTGCGCCGCTACGTGCACCTGGGCACCGGCAATTACCACAGCGGCACCGCGCGCGCGTACACCGACCTGAGCCTGATCACCGCCGATCCGGATATCGGCAACGACGTGCACCTGCTGTTCCAGCAGTTGTCCGGGCTGGCGCCGCGGACCAAGCTCAAGCGCCTGCTGCAATCGCCGTTCACCCTGCACCCGGGCCTGCTGCAGCGCATCGATCGCGAAACCCGGCTGGCCGCCAGTGGTCGCCCGGGCCGGATCATCGCCAAAATGAACGCCCTCAACGAACCGCAGATGATCCGCGCGCTGTACGCCGCCTCGCAGGCCGGTGTGCAGATCGACCTGATCGTGCGCGGCGCCTGCACGCTGCGCCCGGGCGTGCCGGGGGTGTCGGACAACATCCGCGTGCGCTCGATCGTTGGCCGCTTCCTCGAACACAGCCGGGTCTACTGGTTCGGCAACGATGGCGCCGCCGAGCTGTACTGCGCCAGCGCCGACTGGCTGGAACGCAACCTCCTGCGGCGGGTGGAGACCTGCTTCCCGATCCTGGACCCGGAGCTGGCGCGAAAGGTGTACCGCGATGTGCTGCAGAACTACCTGGACGACAACCTCAATGCCTGGGAACTGCAGGCCAACGGCGAGTACGCCAAGTGCACCCCGGGCCACGACGAGCCGCCGCACTCGGCCCAGATGACGTTGATGCAGGGTCTGTAGGTGTACGCGTCATCGCGTGCGCGCTGCGGCCCCACGGCTTGCTACGCAGGCCGCTGGGCCCTCTTGCCACCACCCACAGCCCGCGCCGGTTGGTGCGCCCCCTGACTCAGGGGGCCATGCCCGCAGATGCATGGCGGTAGTGATGGCCGTTGATCGCCAGCGTCATGAACCGCTGCGACCCCACGTCGCAGCCCATGTGAAGGCCGCGCGGTGACTTCGCGCCCCACCCATCGGCTAACATTCGACCATGCCGCATACCTCCACGACTCCGCCCGCCCTGCAGGATGGCGATCTGCTCGCCGCCATCGACCTGGGTTCCAACAGTTTCCACATGGTCATCGCGCGTTACACGCTTGGGCAGCTGCGGGTGGTCGACCGCCTGCGCGAGACCGTGCGCATGGCCGACGGCCTGGATGGCAAGGGCGGCCTGTCCGCCGAGGCCCGCCAGCGCGCGCTGGAATGCCTGGCGCGGTTCGGCCAGCGCATCCGCGCGATCCCGCCGGCACGGGTGCGTGCGCTGGCCACCAACACGGTGCGCCAGCTGCGTTCGCCACATGCCTTCCTCATGCCGGCCGAAACCGCGCTCGGGCATGCCATTGAAGTGGTCAGCGGCCGCGAAGAGGCGCGCCTGATCTATCTTGGCGTCGCGCATGCGCAGCCGCCCAAGCCCGACCAGCGCCGGTTGGTGATCGACATCGGCGGTGGCTCGACCGAGTTCATCATCGGCCAGGGCATGCAGACCTTGGAGCGCGAAAGCCTGCAGGCCGGCTGCATCGCCAGCACGCGGCGTTTCTTCCCGGGCGGCAAGCTCAGCCGCAAGCGCTGGAAGGACGCGCTGACCGAGATCGGCGCCGAGTTCCAGCAGTTCGCCACCAAATACCGTTCCCTGGGCTGGCAGGAAGCGCTGGGCTCCTCGGGCACGCACAAGGCGATCAGCGAAATCTGCGCGACCATGAAGCTGAGCAAGGGCGCGATTACCGCCGAGGCGCTGCCACAGCTGCGCGATGAGCTGCTCAAGGCCAAGCGCATCGAAGACATCGACCTGCCCGGCCTCTCGGCTGATCGCCGCCCGATCATCGCCGGCGGCATCCTGGTGCTCGAGGCCGCCTTCCAGGCGCTGGGCCTGCAGAAGCTGCTGGTCAGCAAGGCCGCCATGCGCGAAGGCATCCTGTACGACATCCTCGGCCGCGCCAGCGAGAACGACCTGCGCGATGAATCGGTGGCCGCGCTGACCCTGCGCTACGGTATCGACACCACGCAGGCCGACCGGGTCGAGCGCACCGCGATGAACCTGCTTGGCCAGGTCGAGGACAGCTGGGCGCTGGACCCCGACGATGCGCGCATGCTCGGCTGGGCCGCGCGCCTGCACGAGCTGGGCCTGATGATCGCGCACAGCGGTTATCACGTGCATGGCAGCTACGTGCTGGAGAACTCGGACATCGCCGGCTTCTCGCGCCAGGAACAGCAGCTGCTGGCCGCGCTGGTGCGCAGCCATCGCCGCAACATCTCCAAGTCGGCCTTCGATGCCCTGCCCGAACGCCTGCTGCAGCCGGCGCGCCGCATGACCGCACTGCTGCGGCTGGCGGTGCTGCTCAACCGCGCCCATGAAGACACCCCGATGCCGGCGCTGGAACTGACCGCCGAGGACAGCCGGTTGTCGCTGATCCTGCCCCAGGCCTTCATCGATGCCCGTCCACTGCTGCGCGCGGACCTGATCGGGGAAGCCGAAGGCATGGCCGGGCTGGGCGTGCAGTTCCGGCCGTTCGTGGCCTGACGCCTTCCCCCGCGCGTCCGTCCCGGTCGCGCGGCCACCGCGCCACAAGACAGCCTGACCGACCCGTTGTCGGGCGCGCGCGGTCGATCCGGCCCCGGCCGTCCGGCTGACCGGTTGATGTCTCACCGTGACCGTTTGCGTGTCCGCCCCGCGCCCGGCGCGGCCATATCCGCGCCAAAACCATGTTGCTTCGCAACATGTGGATACATTCAGATACACATCGACATGCATCGCATGTGTGGGCATATTCCCAAGCTATTGCTTTTGCTGAATTTTTGCTCTCACCGGAAAGCTATCGTGAAAAATTTTTCACTTTTGCTTTACAGGACCTTAACTACCGAGACTATGATCAAGAACCGGCCTGAACAGGGTCGGATTTTTGAGGCGGCGGGGACTTGGGCCCGCCACCTCTTTTTGAGTCAGTTCCGAACGAGAGAGAGACCACATGAATTCACGCACCAACGTATTGGGGCACGCGATCCGCTGTGCCCTGATCGCCGGCACCGCAGGCCTGATGGCCGCGCCGGCGATGGCACAGGACGCGCCGACCGCTACCAATCTGGACCGCATCGAGATCACCGGTTCGCGCATCCGCCAGGTTGACGTGGAAAATGCCCAGCCGGTGCTGGCCATCACCCGTACGGACATCGAACGCCAGGGCTTCAGCTCGGTGGCCGACATCCTGCAGAACGTCACCGCCATGGGCAGCCCGGCGATCAGCCGCGCCAACGTCCTGAGCGCCGGCGAGAACGCGGGCGGCACCTACATCGACATGCGCAACCTGGGCGCGCAGCGCACCCTGGTGCTGATCAACGGCAAGCGCCTGGGCATCAGCACCTCCGGCTACCAGGACGTGTCGAGCCTGCCGGTGTCGGCAGTGGAACGCGTGGAAGTACTGAAGGACGGCGCGTCGGCCATCTACGGTTCGGACGCGATGGCCGGTGTGGTCAACATCATCACCCGCCATGATGTCACCGGCGTGACCGCCAACGTCTACCACGGCCAGTACAGCCAGGGCGACGGCGCGCGCGACCGCTTCGACGTGGTCGCCGGCTGGGCCAACGACCGTGGCTCGATCACCCTCTCGGCCGAGCACACCGAAGAAAAGGCCGTGTGGGCCAAGGACCGTGGCTTCAGTGCCTACGGCAACACCGACCGTCACCCGACCGAAGCGTGGACGACCGTCAGCCAGTACGGCCAGATCACCGGCCTGCGTGGCCCGGGCTGCACCGGCACCGCCGCCTGCAGCTACTCGCTCAACCGGGGTGCCAACCCGCTCAGCCCGGCCAACTACCACCTGACCAACGCCAATGCTCCCGACGGCGATGTCAGCAACACCAACGAGCAGATGCACCTGAACTACCCGCTGAAGCGGGATTCGCTGTTCGTCGATGGTCGCCTGAACATCACCGACGACATCCGCTTCAGCACCCAGCTGGGCTACAACAAGCGTGACTCCAGCCGCCAGATCGCCGGCTACCCGCTGCAGTCGTCCACGGCCGGCATCGGCCCGATGTCGATCGACAGCTACTTCAACCCGTTCGGTCGCAAGAACGGCTACGCCACCCCGACCGCCGTGGCCTGGAACCACCGCACCTGGGAAGTGCCGCGCGTCAGCGACAGCTCGCTCAAGACCTACCGCGCCGTGGCCGCCTTCGATGGTTCGTTCAACATCGGCGAGCGCTACTTCGATTGGGAAGTGGGCTACCAGTACAACAAGAACGAACTGCGCCAGCACGCCACCGGCAACCTGCACAAGGAACGCGTGAAGAACGCGGTCGGCCCGTCGTACTTCAACGCCGCCACCGGCAAGGTCGAGTGCGGCAGCGCTGCCGCCCCGATCGCCAACTGCATGGTGTGGAACCCGCTGATCGCCGCAGGCGTGACCGACCCGTACGGTCTGACCGGCAACCAGGCGCTGATCGACTACCTGATGCCGGCGGAAGACTCCACCGGCAAGACCGTCGGCAAGAACTTCTTCGCCACCATCGCCGGCTCCATCGTGACGCTGCCGGCCGGCGACCTGGGCTTTGCGTTCGGCCTGGAAAACCGCAAGGAAACCGGTGAGTTCATCCCCGATGCGCTGGCCCAGACCGGCGCGACCACCAACCTGGCTTCCGGCCCGACCGGCGGCAGCTACAAGGTCAAGGAAGCGTACGTCGAGTTCAACGTGCCGGTCCTGGCCGACCTGCCGGGTGCCAAGGAACTGACCTTGAACGCGGCGACGCGCTTCTCGGACTACGACACCTTCGGCAACACGCTCAACAGCAAGTTCGGCTTCAAGTGGCGTCCGATCGACCAGATCCTGGTCCGCGGCACCTGGGCCGAAGGCTTCCGCGCCCCGACCATCGCCGACCTGTACGGCGGCGGCTCTGAAACCTTCACCACCGGCTATGCCGATCCCTGCGATACCGTCTACGGTCCGTCGCGTACCAGCGCCGCCGTGCGCGCCCGCTGCGCCCGCGACATCGCCAATGCCGACACCTACCGTCAGCTGAAGCAAGGCAACGTGCCGATCACCAGCAGCACCGACCAGACCCCGGTGCCGTTCACCAATGGCTCCAATCCGCTGCTGCAGCCGGAAACCTCCAAGAGCAAAACGCTCGGCGTGGTGTGGAGCCCGAGCTTCATCAGCAACTTCAACGTGTCGCTGGACTGGTGGAAGATCCGCATCGACAACACCATCGTTGCCGACAGCCCGAACCAGATCCTGATCGACTGCTACGAGCAGGGCATCGATTCGCGTTGCGCACAGTTCACCCGTGACCCGGCGCTGGGCATCGTCAACAAGCTGAACTACGGCAATCGCAACGCCGGTTTCCTGGAAACCGAAGGTTACGACATGGAGCTGACCTACCGTCTGGACACCGACGCGATGGGCAAGTTCAGCACCAACTGGTCGACCACCTACGTCAGCTCCAACATCTACCGTTCCACCAACGACACCAGCGTCGTGCCGACCCCGACCAACGGGATCTCCACCAACGCCACCAGCGGCTTCCGCGTGCGCTCCAACCTGACCCTGGGTTGGGACATGGGCAACTTCGGCATCAGCTGGACCGCGCGTTACTACTCTGGCGTCAAGGAGCAGTGCCTGAACGCAACCGCGCATCCGGATGAGTGCTCCGATCCGGGCGTGCGTGCGCCGTGGTACTCCGGTACGCGCAACTACAACGAGCGTGGTTCGGTGACCTTCCACGACGTGCAGTTG
>NZ_JBFULB010000026.1:0-21650 GCF_056400545.1 Stenotrophomonas sp. P5_A8
GGCCCGCGGCCGGCACTACCCTAATGGATCCCGCGGCGGGTTTTGCCGTTATCGCTGCGGCGTAATCGTCTGCGTCGGCAGGCGTGCCGGTGGCGCCGGGTTGGGTACCCAGATCGCCACGCCGGCCGCCCGCTTCTGGGTGGTCGGGATGCCGATGCCTACACCGCCGCCCACGTGCGAGCCGAAGCTGCCGGCACCCACCGACATGCCCACCGGCGAGCCGCTGGACCCTACGCCCATCAGGATCACACCATTGGCGCCGAGTGCGGCCGCTTCGCGCTTGAGCCGCATCACCGCCGCGTCGGTCTGGCCCTGCGTGCCGAATCCCACCGCGCTGGCCGATTCCAGCTGCGCGATCTCGACCGAGCCGGCCGGCGGGGTCGAATAGATCTGGACGCTGGCCGGATCCACCGGCGCGCGCGCCTGGCCCAGCATCACCTTGGACGTACTGGCGCAGCCGGCCAGGGCCAGCAGCATGCCAAGTACGGCAATCGATCGGATGTTCATGCATCACCCCTGTTCGGTAGGGACCATCGGCCCGTGGCGCGATCATCGGTGGCGGCCACTGAATCGGTGCCAACGTCGTGATCTTCACGCTAGCACTGTCGAGGTGAGCGGCGTGCCGCGGTCCACGCGACCGGCCGCAGGCGCCGATGAACGCGTCAGCTACGCCCCGGTTTTAGGCTATGGTGACGCCAATATCACCGAAGGAGCCTGGCATGGGGTTGATCAGTCTGTTGTGGGGCATCCTGGCACTGCTGTGGATGATCCTGGCCCTGATCCCGCTGCTGGGCTGGGGCAACTGGTTCCTGATCCCGTTCGCGGCAGTCGGCGCGGTCATCGCCGCGCTGGGCATCCTGTTCACCCACCCCACCAAGCGCGGCCGGGCCTGGGCCGGGCTGGTGCTCAACGGCATCGTGGTGGTGGTGGGGATCGTGCGCCTGGGCCTGGGCGGCGGCATCGTCTGAGCCCGATCGCCGGTGACACGACCGGCTGCGACCATCGGTCGCAGCGACCGGGCAGCGCCGCGCATCGGCGTACAATTTACCGCTGCCGCTGCGGGCCTGCCGCCGGCCCACGCCCGCCCGGGCGCCACTCCCGCTCTCGATGATCATTCGTCCTCGTCCCCACGGCTGGCAACTGCTGTACATCCTGCGCGGCTCCATCGTTCCGGCGGTGGCCCCCAAGGTGCTGGCGATCCTGCTGCTGTCGATCGCCGTGGCCGCCTTCGCCGAGGTCTGGCACCCGTCGGGCATCGAGCGCGTCTCGGTGGCCCCGTTCACCCTGCTGGGCCTGGTGCTGTCGATCTTCCTGAGCTTCCGCAACAACGCCTGCTTCGAACGCTGGTGGGAAGGCCGCAAGCTGTGGGGCCAGCTGGTCTACGAATCGCGCAGCCTGGCGCGGCTGTGCACGGCGCTGCTGTCAGATGATTCGCCGCGCCGCGCGCGCATCTGTCGGCTCGGGATCGGTTTCGCCCATGCGCTGGCAGCCAAGCTGCGCGGTCGCGATGCCGGGCTGGCCGCGCTGCCCTGGGTGAGCGATGCAGACCACGCGCGCCTGGGCGAACGCCTCAACGTGCCGGACCAGTTGCTGGCGATGATCGCCGCCGACCTGGCCGAGCCGCTGCGCGGCGGCCGCCTCGATCCCATTCTCTACAGCCAGTTCGAGACGCGCCTGCATGCGATGTCCAGCATCCAGGCCGGCTGCGAGCGCATCCTCTCCACGCCGTTGCCGTTCGCCTACACCCTGCTGCTGCACCGCTGCGCGTGGATGTTCTGCGTGCTGTTGCCGTTCGGCCTGGCCAGCTCGCTGGGCTGGGCTACCCCGGTGGTGTCGGCGGTGTTGGCCTACGCCTTCTTCGGCCTGGACCAGCTGGGCGAAGAGATGGAAGAGCCGTTCGGGCTGGAGCCCAACGACCTGCCGCTGGATGCGCTGGTGCGCACCATCGAAATCGACCTGCTCGACAGCCTCGGCGTGGCGCCCCTGCCTGCGCCGCTGCAACCGCATCGTTACCTGCTGCAGTAAACCTGCCGCGTCCTACCGCATTCCGTTACGGAGCAACCCCATGGCCCATCCCGACTACCGCCCCCGCCGCATGCGTCACGACGAGTTCTCGCGCCGCCTGATGCGCGAAAACACGCTCACCACCGACGACCTGATCTACCCGGTGTTCGTGCACGATCTGGCCGGCCGCGCGCCGGTGGCCTCGATGCCCGGCGTGGAGCGGCTGTCCATCGACGAACTGCTCAAGGTGGCCGAGGAAGCGCTGGAACTGGGCATTCCGGTGATCGACCTGTTCCCGGTGATCGACCCGGCCGGCAAGTCGCTCGATGCGGCCGCGGCATGGGACGACAACGGCCTGGCGCAGCGGGCGATCCGTGCGCTGAAGTCGCGCTTCCCCGAGCTGGGCGTGATGACCGACGTGGCGCTGGACCCCTACACCACCCACGGCCAGGACGGCATCATCGACGACAAGGGCTACGTGCTCAACGACATCACCGTCGAGGCGTTGGTGAAGCAGTCGCTGTCGCATGCCGAGGCCGGCGTGGACATCATTTCGCCGTCGGACATGATGGACGGGCGCATCGGGGCGATCCGCCGCGCGCTGGATGCCGCCGGCCACGTCAACGTGCGCATCATGGCCTACTCGGCCAAGTACGCTTCGGCGTTCTACGGCCCGTTCCGCGATGCCGTGGGCAGCTCGGCCAGCCTCGGCAAGGCCGACAAGAAAACCTACCAGATGGACCCGGCCAACGGCGATGAGGCCATGCGCGAGATCGCGCTGGACCTGGAAGAAGGCGCGGACATGGTGATGGTCAAGCCGGGTATGCCCTACCTGGACCTGGTTCGCCGGGTGAAGCAGCAGTTCGGCGTGCCGACCTTCGCCTACCAGGTGAGCGGCGAGTACGCGATGATGAAGGCCGCCTTCGCCAATGGCTGGCTGGACGAACGCGCCTGCGTGCTGGAGTCGCTGATGGGCTTCAAGCGCGCTGGCGCCGATGGCGTACTGACCTATTTCGCGCCGCAGGTGGCGCGTTGGCTGCGGCAGCGCTGACAATACGCGCCCACACGCATACAGGACGACAATGATGCAGACGATGGGATGGGTGCAGTGGCTCACCTGGGGCACCGGGGTCACCGTCTTCGCCGTGGTGATCGGCCTGATCATCCGTGGGGTGCTGCGTGCCGCCAAGCGGCCGCCGGAGCAGCCCTCGGCCGCCGCCCGCGTGGCCCGTGAGAGCCAGTTGGCACCGGCACTGCAGGCGCAGTTGGCCGAATTGAACCAGCGCAAGGACAACGGCGAGATCAGCGAAGCGCAGTACGAACAACAGCGCGCGGCGTTGTTGGCATCGCGCTGAGCGCACCCGCGCGTTCGGTGCGGCCGGGAAAAGCAGCCACGCATGGCGTGGCTCTACCGGGTTCCTGCGGCTGATGCAGGCGGGCCAGGCCACGTTTCCGCAGGGCAACCGCGACCCGGGGGTAGAGCCACGCCATGCGTGGCTGCCTCCCCGGCGCCGATGAACCCTCAGCGGCAGGCCGTCCCCGGCGCCGCCGGCGTCTTCATCCGATAAAGATCCAGCCCGCCGGCACGCGGTGCGCGTGCCGCGCCAGCCACCGTCATTTCCGACGGCTTGGAGGCGTCCACCACCGGCGACCCGGTCTGGCCGTTGGCCGTGTTGAACGACAGCGTCAGCGGCGTGGCCGGCTGGCGGTAGTCACAGCCCACCAGCCACACCTGCGATCCGCTGGCGGTGGCCCGGGTGATCGCCAGCGCGCCGTCGTTGCCCAGCCAGTCGCCGCCCAGCTCGTCGGCCGCGCTGTTGAGCGGCGCCGGCAGCGGCTGGGCCGTATTGAAGCCCCGGCCCTGCGCGGTCGCCACGTACAGGTCGAAGCCACCCTGGGTGTGCGTGCCATTGCGGGCGAACAGCAACGCCTGTCCGTCCGGACGTACGGCCGGACGGCGCTCGTCGTCGGCGGTGTTGACCATCAGCGGCATCGACATGATCGGTCCGAAACCGCCATCGGCGTGGATCATCACGGCATACAGGTCGAAACCGCCGCGCCCGCCGTCACGGTTGGAGGCGAAGTACAGCCAGGCGCCGTCATGGCTGAAGAACGGGTCGAGCTCATCGCGGCCGGTGTTGAGCGCCAGCGGCGTCGGGTCCTGCCAGCGGCCGTCGCGCAACACCGCCTGCCACAGGTCCCAGCCACCGGCGCCGCCGGGGCGGTCGCTGGCCCAGACGATCCGCTGGCCGTCCGGCGAGATCGTGGCCTGGGCCTCGTTGGCCTTGGTCGAGACCACGCCCATGCCCTCGATGCCGAATTCGGAAAGTGCCATCGCCTGCGGCGCGGAGAGTAAACTGGCGCACAGCGCGAGCAGTGACAATGGAGTGCGCATAGCCGCGTCCGTTGGGGGTTTGCGTTCCATTCTAGGCCCGGAGCAGACACACACCCATGACCGCCGACCATTACGCCGTATTCGGCCAGCCCATCGCGCACTCGCAGTCGCCGCGGATCCACGCCGCGTTCGGCCACCAGGAAGGCATCGCGCTGGACTACCGTGCCATCGAGGCCAGCCCGGAGGATTTCGCTGCCGCACTGGAGGCGTTCGCCGCCGAAGGCGGGGTAGGCGCCAACGTCACCGCGCCGCACAAAGAAGCCGCCTTCGCGCTGTGCTCCACCCTGACCTCGCGTGCGCGCCGGGCCGGTGCGGTCAACACGCTGCTGCGCAAGGGCGACCGCTGGCACGGCGACACCACCGATGGCATCGGCCTGGTGCGCGACCTCACCGACCGCCATGGGCTGGACCTGCGTGGCCGCCGCACCCTGCTGATCGGTGCTGGCGGGTCGGCCCGCAGCGTCGCCCCGGCGCTGCTGGATGCCGGGATCCTGGAACTGGTGGTGGTCAACCGCACGCCCGAACGCGCCGATGCGCTGATCGACGCCATGGGCGAGCCGGGCCGGGCGATCACCCGTTACTGGGAAGACATCCGCGAGCTGGGCGACTTCGAACTGATCATCAACGCCACCTCGGCCGGGCGCGACCGCGACGCCGAGTTCAAGCTGCCGCTGGGGCTGGTCAACAGCATGACCACGGCGGTGGACCTCAACTACGGCGAGGCCGCCATCGCCTTCATTGCGTGGGCGCGTTCGGCCGGCTGCCGCAACGTGGTGGACGGGCTGGGCATGCTGGTCGAACAGGCCGCCGAGAGCTTCCTGCAGTGGCATGCGGTGCGTCCGCAGACCGATGCGGTGTATGCCGAACTGCGCGGCGAGAATGCGCTGGCCGGCGAGGACTGAGCGCATGAACCTTGAGATGATGATGTCCGTGCTGGGCATGGTCGCCACGCGCCTGCCGATCCTGATCGCCCTGGCGGTGTCGGTGGTCTGGGTGGTCGACACCCCCCGCACGGCGGTACGCAGCGTGGCGCTGTGGGCGCTGGCGCTGCTGGCGGTGATCGCCGTGGCCGGGCTGGTGCTCAACGTGGTGCCGATGTGGCTGGTGCAGCAGGGCAACTACGATTCGGTGCGCAACCTGTCGCTGTGGCTGGGCGGGGCGCACTTCGTGCTGGGCCTGTTCGACGCGCTGGCCATCGTGTTGCTGGTATGGGCGATGACCCGCGCGCTGCGCACGCGAAACCAGACCCCCGCCGGCTGAACATCGGACCTGCATCCCGGATCTGAACCGGCGCGGAAATCCGCGCCGGTCACTGCCCTCCGCTCGTGAGAAAATACCTGCCGTGATCCAGGCAGGTAGCTCCCGGCGTGACCGAAAAAGTTGAAGCCCCGCGTGCGCTTAACGATGAGATGAAGGCCGCCATCCGCGATGCCTACGCCAAGCTGCAGGCCAATACCCCCGGCTTCAGTACCCGGCGTTCGCAGAGCCAGATGATCGGCGTGGTCTCGCGTGCGCTGTCGCACAGCGGCGGCGTGGGCGTGGTCGAGGCGCCCACCGGCGTCGGCAAGTCGCTGGGCTACCTGACCGCTGGCGTCCCCATCGCCCTGGCCACCAAGAAGAAGCTGGTGATCAGCACCGGTACCGTGGCGCTGCAGTCGCAGCTGGTCGAGCGCGACATCCCCAACTTCCTCAAGGCCACCGGCATCGAGGCGACCGTGGCGCTGGCCAAGGGGCGCACCCGCTACCTGTGCACGCGCAACGCCGCCGAAGCGCATGGCGAGGGGGCGCAGGAAGGCATGTTCGAGGATGAGCAGCCGCTGTTCGACCGGCCGCTGGCCCCGATCGAAATGGACCTGGCGCAGAAGCTGAGCAAGGAATTTCTCGAAGGCCGCTGGAACGGCGACCTCGACAACGCCCCGGAGACCATCAGCAACACGCTGCGCTCGCGCATCACTACGCCGGCCTCCGGGTGCGCGGGGCGCAAGTGCGCCTACTCGGCGCAGTGCGCGGTGCTGCGATCGCGCAACACCGTGCGCGATGCGCAGATCGTGGTCACCAACCACGCGCTGCTGCTGTCGGCGCTGTCCATCGGTGAGAGCGACAACGGCCAGCCGCTGATCGCCGCTCCCTCGGACATGCTGCTGGTGCTCGACGAAGGCCATCACATCGGCAGCGTGGCCATCGACCAGGGCGCGGCCAGCCTGGCCCTGGATGAGATGGCCAAGCGCACCGGTCGCCTGCAGGTGCTGATCGCCGCGTCCTACCGTGCCGTGGACAAGGACAAGCTGGGCAACCTGCTGCCCAACGAAGCCATCGAGGCCGCTGCCAAGGTCAGCAAGCAGCTCAAGGCGTTCCGCGATGTGATCGACCGCAGCTGGCGCCCGGACCCGTCCGCGCAGGAGCCGATGTGGCGCGCCCCGAACGGGCGCCTGCCGGAGATCTGGATGGCCGATATCGAGGCCATCGCCGACGACACCCGCAGCCTGTTCAACTGGGCCCATGCCGCGCTGGCGCAGGTGGCCAAGGGCAAGCCCGAGGACGCCGCGCGCGAGCGCCTGCAGCGCAACCTCGGCATGGCGCTGGAAATGATCGAGCAGCAGCACAACCTGTGGACCGCCTGGCGCCGTGAAGACAAGGACGGCCAGCCGCCGATGGCGCGCTGGGTGACGATGTCGCGCGAGGGGGATTTCATCCTCCACGGCTCGCCGATCTCGGCCGCGCACGTGCTGCGCAAGCTGCTGTGGGACGAAGTGGATTCGGTGGTGATGACCTCGGCCACGCTCACCGGCGGCGGCGATTTCCAGTCGCTGGCCATTGACAACGGCATTCCCGAAGATGCCGAGCTGGTCTCGCTGTCCTCGCCGTTCGACCTGCCCAACCAGGCCCAGTTGATCGTGCCGGCGTTCCCGGTCACCCCGGACGACAAGGAAGGGCACCCCAAGGAAGTGGCCAAGTACCTGGTGCGGGAGCTGGACTGGGGCAAGGGCAGCATCGTGCTGTTCACCTCGCGCTGGAAGATGGAAAAAGTGGCCGAGCTGATGCCGGCCGCGCAGCGCAAACGGGTGCTCGTGCAGGGTGAGAGCGCCAAGCAGAAGATGATCGACGAGCACCTGCGGCGCACCGCGGCCGGGGAGGGCTCGGTGTTGTTCGGGCTGAACTCGTTTGGCGAAGGCCTGGACCTGCCGGGCGAGGCCTGCACCACGGTGGTGATCACCCAGGTGCCCTTCGCGGTGCCGACCGATCCGCAGACCTCCACCTTGAGCGAGTGGTTCGAAAGCCGTGGGTTGAATGCGTTCAACCTGATCGCGATCCCGCACGCGCTGCGCACGCTGACCCAGTTCTCCGGCCGTCTGATCCGTACGTCGACCGACACCGGCCGGGTGATCATCCTCGACTCGCGCCTGCTCACCCGCCGTTACGGCAAGCGCATCATCGATTCACTACCGCCGTTCAAGCGGGTGATCGGCTGACGCGGCATAGCAGCGCCACGCACGCCCGGTAGAGCCACGCCATGCGTGGCTGCATTTCGCAGATGGATGGGGTTGGCCGGGCATCCAGCCACGCGTGGCGTGGCGCTACCGCGTCAGCCTTCCAGCTTGGACAGGTCGCGTACCGCGCCCTTGTCGGCACTGGTGGCCAGCAGCGCGTAGGCCTTCAACGCACCGGTGACCTTGCGCGGGCGTGCCTCGCGCGGCTTCCAGCCCAGTGCATCCTGCTCGGCGCGGCGCGCGGCCAGCGTGGCGTCATCGACCAGCAGATCGATGCGCCGCGCCGGGATATCGATGCGGATACGGTCGCCTTCGCGGACCAGACCGATCACACCGCCGGACGCGGCTTCCGGGGACGCATGGCCGATCGACAGGCCCGAGGTGCCGCCGGAAAAACGGCCGTCGGTGAGCAGCGCGCATTGCTTGCCCAGGCCCTTGGATTTCAGGTAGCTGGTGGGGTACAGCATTTCCTGCATGCCCGGGCCACCGCGCGGGCCTTCGTAGCGGATCACCACCACGTCGCCGGCCACCACGGTGTCGGCGAGGATGCCGGCCACGGCCGCGTCCTGGCTCTCGAACACGCGCGCATTGCCCTCGAACACATGGATGGATTCATCCACGCCGGCCGTTTTCACCACGCAGCCATCCGGCGCCAGGTTGCCGCGCAGCACCGCCAGCCCGCCTTCGGCCGAGTAGGCATGGGCAACCGCGCGGATGCAGCCTTCTTCACGATCCACGTCCAGCGTCGGCCAGCGTGTGGCCTGGCTGAAAGCGATCTGGGTGGGGATGCCGGCCGGGCCGGCACGGAAGAAGTCGCGCACTTTTTCATCCTCGCTCACCGCGACATCCCAGCGCGCAATCGCCTCGGCCAGCGTGCGGCTGTGCACGGTCGGCACGTCGGTATGCAGCAGGCCGCCACGCGCCAGTTCACCGAGGATGCCGTACACGCCACCGGCGCGGTGCACGTCTTCCATGTGGTACTTCGGGGTGTTCGGCGCGACCTTGCACAACTGCGGCACGCGTCGCGACAGCGCGTCGATGGCCTGCAGGTCGAAATCCACCTCGGCTTCCTGCGCGGCAGCCAGCAGGTGCAGGATGGTGTTGGTCGAACCGCCCATGGCGATGTCCAGGGTCATCGCGTTCTCGAACGCGGCCATGCTGGCGATGGTGCGCGGCAGGGCGTTGGTGTCTTCACCGCCGTACCAGCGATGGCACAGCTCCACGACCAGGCGCCCGGCGCGGCGGAACAGCTGCTCGCGGTCGGCATGGGTGGCCAGGGTCGAGCCGTTGCCGGGCAGCGACAGGCCGAGCGCTTCGGTCAGGCAGTTCATCGAGTTGGCGGTGAACATGCCCGAGCAGGAGCCGCAGGTGGGGCAGGCGCTGCGCTCGTATTCGGCCACCTTCTCATCGCTGGCGCTTTCATCGGCGGCGATCACCATCGCATCCACCAGGTCCAGCTTGTGCTCGGACAGCCGCGTCTTGCCCGCTTCCATCGGCCCGCCGGAGACGAACACCACCGGGATGTTCAGGCGCAACGCGGCCATCARCATGCCCGGGGTGATCTTGTCGCAGTTGGAGATGCACACCAGCGCATCGGCGCAGTGCGCGTTGACCATGTACTCCACCGAGTCGGCGATGATCTCGCGGCTGGGCAGCGAATACAGCATGCCGTCATGGCCCATGGCGATGCCGTCATCCACCGCGATGGTGTTGAACTCTTTTGCGACGCCGCCGACCTGCTCGATCTCGCGGGCCACCAGCTGGCCCAGGTCCTTGAGGTGCACGTGGCCGGGCACGAACTGGGTGAACGAGTTGGCGATGGCGATGATCGGCTTGTGGAAATCGCCATCGGTCATGCCGGTGGCGCGCCACAGGGCGCGGGCGCCGGCCATGTTGCGGCCGGCGGTGGACGTACGGGAGCGGTATTCAGGCATGGTGGCTGGCAGGATCGGGCGGGCCGTGGGGGCGCGTTTCGCCTCGATTCTGCCGAAAAATTCCGGTTGCGTTTGCAACCACCTTCGCCGCTGCCGCAGCGACGGCGCCCAAGACGGTCCAGGCGAATGCTGAAACGTCGTTCATCTTCCGCGCTTTGCCGGTTTTGGTTGTTCGCGACGATGAGGCATGATTGAGGGGATAACCGCATTAGGGGGCATGACGCCATGAAACGTTCCAGGACCACCGCGCTGCTGTTGATGAGCGCCGCGCCGCTGCTGTTCACCGCCTGCCAGAAGGACGACGCCGTCAAGGTGCAGGAAGGGTTGTACACCTCGGTGCAGGCCTGTACCGAGGCCACCGGCGATCCGTCCAGCTGCCGCACCGCCTTTGCCAACGCGCAGAAGCAGTCGGCCGATGCCGCCCCCAAGTACGCCTCGCGCGAAGCCTGCCAGGCCGATTACAGCGCCGAGCAGTGCGTGGAACAGAAGACCTCCACCGGCCATTCGTTCATCGGTCCGATGATGATGGGCTTTTTCATGTCGCAGATGCTCGGCAACCGTGGCGCCGGCCTGGCGCAGGCGCCGGCCGCCAGCCCGGCCTATCAGGACAAGGCCAACGGCTGGGCGCGCCCGGCCCCGGGTGGCAGCGGCGGCTTGAACACCGCCAGTGGCATCGGCGCGGGCAAGGCTGGCCTGGCCCCGGTCAACGCCACCCCCAACCGTGCCGTCACGGCCAGCCGCGGTGGCTTCGGCAGCACCAGCAGCGGCCGCAGCAGCGTCGGCGGCTGACCGATGCAGCGCGTGCGTATCGCCGAGCGCAGCCAATGGCGCGCTCGGGCGGAAGAGTCCGGCTTCCGCTTCCACACCATCGACGGCCTGCCGTACTGGGACGAGAGCGCGTATTACGCCTTCACCCTGCGCCAGATCGAGCAGGACATCGAAGACCCCAGCGCCGAGCTGCATGCAATGGCGATGGGGCTGGTGGACGAAGTGGTCGGCAGCGAGCAGTTGATGGACCAGCTGGCGATCCCGCCGCAGTTCCGCGACTGGATCGCCGACAGCTGGCGGCGCCGCGAACCGCATCTGTATGGCCGGCTGGATTTCGCCTACGACGGCAACGGCCCGGCCAAGCTCTACGAGCTCAATTACGACACCCCGACCTCGCTGTTCGAAGCCTCCTTCTTCCAGTGGCAATGGCTGGAAGACCAACGCAACCAGAACCGCTTGCCGCCCCACGCCGACCAGTTCAACGCGATCCATGAAGCGCTGGTCGAGCGTTTTGCGCAGCTCTCCGCGCAGTTGCCACCACCGCTGTATTTCAGTGCGGTGGGCAGCTCGGAGGAAGACCAGGGCACGGTCGCCTACCTGCGCGACTGCGCCGCCCAGGCCGGGCTGCGCGGCGAGGCGATTGCCATCGAAGATATCGGTCTGTCCGAAGACGGCCGCTTCACTGCGTTGGACGACACGGTGATCGGCAGCCTGTTCAAGCTGTACCCGCTGGAAGACCTGATGACCGAGACGTTCGGTCAGGCCTTGCCGGCCTCGGGCGTGCAGCTGCTGGAACCGGCGTGGAAGGCGATCCTGAGCAACAAGGGCGTGCTGCCGCTGCTGTGGCAGCGTCACCGCGGCCACCCGAACCTGCTCGCCGCCGAGTTCGACGATGGCAGCGAGCTGCCGCGTGGCTGGGTGCGCAAGCCGCTGTTCTCGCGCGAAGGCGCCAATGTTGCCATGCACCTGGCCGACGGCAGCTGGCAGGAAAGCGAAGGTCCCTACACCGGTCCGGCGATCCGTCAGGCCGCGCATCCGCTCACCCGTTTCGACGGCGGCTACCCGCTGGTCGGCAGCTGGGTGGTGGGCGACCAGGCCTGTGGCATGGGCATCCGCGAAGACAGCAGCCGCATCACCCGCGACAGCGCCCGCTTCGTGCCGCACGCGATCATCGACGAAGCACCGATGCGCATTTACGTCTGACCCATCCAGGCGGTCCACGACCACGGGCGTGGCCTACAACAACCCGTCACGCTTCACCGCCAGATACCGCTCCACCAGCGCGCCCGGCAGCGCATCGGCGGTGACGTCCAGCACCATCACCCCATGGCTGCGCAGCGCCTCGTGCGCGTCGCTGCGTTGCTGCAGGTAGCGCGCGATGGCGCCGGCCTGGGTGGCGTCCTGCAGCGTCTCCACGTCCTGGGTGAGCGCCTCATCCAGCTCGCGCTCGCGCAGGCTGGCCACGCACACCAGGTGCTGGCGCTGCAGCAGGCGCACCGCGGCGAGCAGGTCTTCAATGTCTTCATCGCGCACGTTGGTGACCAGCATCACCAGCGAGCGGCGCCGCTGCCGCAGCGACAGCTCGGTGGCCGCAGCGAGGTAGTCGGTGGCCACCGGGGTGGCCTGCAGGTCGTAGCTGGCGCGCAGCAACCGGTCGATGGCGCCCATGCCGCGCTGCGGTGCCACCCAGCGCGTATCGCCGCCGCTGGCGAACAGGCCCACGCCATCCCCCTGGCGCAGCGCCAGGTAGGCCACCACCAGCGCCGCATTGAGCACATGGTCGAAGTGCGACAGCCCGCCTTCACTGGCCATCATCCGGCGACCGGTGTCGATCATCAGCATCAACTGCTGGTTCTTTTCGTCCTGGTATTCGCGCGAGATCAGCTTGCGCGCGCGCGAGGTCGCCTTCCAGTCGATCTGGCGCAGGCTGTCGCCGATGCGGTACTCGCGCATCTGGTGGAAATCGGTGCCTTCGCCACGCCGCCGCTTCAGGTGCGCGCCGACCAGCCGCGAGGCCTGTTCGGCACTGAACAGGGCAAAGCGGGTGAGCGGTGCGAAGTTGGGATACACCCGCACCGTCAGTGCCGGTGGCAACGTGCGGCGCTGCCGCCACAGCCGCCACGGTGCATGCACGCGCAGGTGCACGCCCTCGAACACGAAGCGCCCGCGCGCGGTCGGGGTGAGGCTGTACTGAAAACTGCTGGCGACCAGCGGCTTGAGCGTCAACGCGCGCGGCAGGCCCTGCAGCGTCCACTGCCCGGGCACCAGGTCGAACACGTCCACGCGCTGGCGCAGGCTGGACTCCAGCCGCAGGGTCACCGGCCGCGCCACGTTCAGGGCCAGGGCCTCGGGCAGTTCGCGCTGCAGGCTGGGCGAGGGCTGTCGACGCAGCCGCAGCAGGTCGACGAGCGCCACCAGCGCGATCGCCGCGCCCATGGCACCCCAGCTCCAGCGTGGCCACAGCCCGAAGGCCACCGGCAGGCCAAGCAGGCTCCATGCCAGCACCAGGGCGAGCAGCAGCGGGGCTGGCCTCATCGGCCGCCCCACGCGCGATCAGCGTTACGCCCAGGGCTCATTTGCGCGGCGCTTCCACCTTGGCCAGCAGCGCGTCCAGTGCGTCGTCGGCGCTCTGTCCTTCGATCTGCAGTTCCGGGGCCAGTGCGATGCGATGACGCAAGGCCGGCTTGGCGATGTCGCGGACATCGTCGGGGGTGACGAAGTCGCGCCCGGCCAGTACCGCCTGTGCGCGCGCGGCACGCACCAGCGCGATGCTGCCACGCGGACCGGCGCCGAGCGCGATGCCCGGCCAGTGGCGCGTGGCGGCGACGATCCGCACCGCGTAGTCGATTACTTCCGGGTCGACGGTGATCGCCGCGGTGGCCTGCTGCAGTGCCACCACCTCGGCGGCGGTCAGCACGCGCGGCACCTGGGACAGATCGAAGTCGGCCGCACTGCGCCCGGTGGTGATCGCATCGACCATGCGCTTCTCGTCTTCCACCGACGGATAGTCGATCAGCACCTTGAGCAGGAAGCGGTCCAGCTGCGCTTCGGGCAGCGGGTAGGTGCCTTCCTGTTCGACCGGGTTCTGGGTGGCCAGCGCCAGGAACGGCGGAGTCAGCGCGAACGCCTTGCCTTCGATGGTGACCTGGCCTTCCTGCATCACTTCCAGCAGCGCCGACTGGGTCTTGGCCGGTGCACGGTTGATCTCGTCGGCCAGCAGCAGGTTGGTGAACACCGGGCCGCGACGGATCTTGAAGCTCTCCGACTTGGGGTCGTATACCGCATGCCCGCTGACATCGCTGGGCATCAGGTCGGGGGTGAACTGCACGCGGCCGTAGTCCAGCTCCAGCGCCTGGGCCAGGGCACGCACCAGCAGGGTCTTGCCCAGCCCGGGCACGCCTTCGATCAGCACGTGGCCACCGGCCAGCAGCGCGATCAGGATCTGGTCCAGCACCTCGGGCTGGCCGATGAAGGCACGTCCGACCGCTTCGCGCACGGCATCGACGCGTTCGACCACGCTGGGACCGGACAGGCCGGCCGGGGCCGGCGCGGGTTCGGCAGGAGACAGCGGTGGCAGCAGCGGTGGGGTCGGCTCGGTCATAGCAGGTTTCTCATCTGGATCAGCAGGCGGATGCGCTCGCGCAGACCGGGCAGGTCCTGCGAGGCCGGAGCGTTCAACGCAGTCTGGACGCGGGCATGCGGCCAGTGCAGCAGGGTGGCGATGGCGTGCACCTGCGCCTCGCCGTTCAACGCGGCGGCGGTGGGTGCGCGCCGACGCAGGCGGCCAAGGAACGAACGCCGCACCGCGTCGTACAACAGCGGGGCCTTGCCGTAACGCAGCAGGTGTTCGCCGCTGGCGCGCACGTGTTCCAGCAGCGAGCGGCGCTCGATCGCCGGCGACGGCAACAGGCTGCCCATGCGCTGCGCGCGCTGCCACAGCCAGCCAAGCAGGGCCAGCAGCAGCGGCACCCATACCGGCCAGCCCTGGTAGAAGAGACGGTTCCACAGCGACGGCGGTCGCGCGCCGTACACCAGCCACACGCGGCCTTCGCCGTAGCGAGGCGCCAGCAGGTAGCGGGTCAGGTCGCGGTGCGCCTTGTCGTGCAGGCCGTCGACGTACTCACCCTGCTTTGCATCGGGCTTGTCGAGCATGGCTGGGCGGCCCATGCCCTTCATGAAGTCCAGGTCGGCCAGCACGTCCACGCTGCCCTGGCCGTGGCGCAGGCGCGCGAACACCCACCCATACGCGTCACTGTCTGCATCGTCTTCGCCCCAGCCGCGTTCCAGGCGCATGCCTGCCGGCGGCGTCACGCCGAAGCGTCGCCCATGGCAGAATTCCACATGGTGTTCGTCATCGCGCACATGGAAGGGCTGGCAGCCGCTGCCGTAGTCGATGGCGTCCACGCCCAGGGCGTCCAGCAATGGCCCGTTGCCGTCGATATCGGCCGGCGTGCTGGGCGGTGTGCGCACGATCAGATGGCCGCCCTGCGCCACCCACGTCAGCAGCGCGCGCGCGGTGGGCGGCGGCAGGGTGGTCGTGTCCTGCAGCAGCACCAGGGTGTCGTGCGGCTTGAGCGACAGGGTTTTCAGGTCCACGCGCGGGTGCGAATGGACCTCGATGCCGTCGGCGCGCAGCGCCTGGCCCAGCACATACAGTGGGTTGTAGCGGGCTTCACCCTGCGGCGGCAGCTGCTCGGTTTCGGTCACCCGGTGGTGGGTACGCAGGAACAGGATGGTAAGCGGCACGCCAAGCACGAGCACGCCCAGCATCACCAGCAGCCAGCGCAGGCGCGTACTCATGCGCGCCACCGGAACTGCTGCTGCAACGTACTGGCGAGCGTGGCGAACGCCTCGTCATCGGGCAGGCGGCCGGCGTAGGCGGCGTACTGCCAGACCCGCACGATGCGCTCGAACAGGGCGCGGTCGGCCGCCTCGGGCATGCGCCGCGACACGCGCAGGCACTGCGCCTCGGTGGCACCGGGCGGCAGCGCGGTCTGCGCGCGTTCGCTCATCGATTCCACGCTGGCCCGGTACAGCAGCGCCAGCGCTTGGCGCGGACGTCCCTGCTGCCATAGCGCACGCGCACGCGCGGCGGCATCCGGAGGGACTTCATCGGGCACGGTGATGTCATCTTCGACGACCGTCGATACCGTGTCGCGCGAGGCCTTGCCGGTGCCGCGCAGCCAGCGCAGCCAACGCGGCGCGGTGGCGACCAGGATCAGGAGCAGCACACCGACCATGCCCCACAGCAACCACTCGGCGATCTGCGCCGGCAGCAGCGGTCCCTTGCGAGCCGTGTCGCGCTTGGCGGCGCTGTCGTCGTCCTTTTTCTTTTCCTTCTTCGCCGGATCCTGTTGGGTACGCTCCCAATGGGTCACCTGGCGGGTCGGGCTCTGCAGCGGATCTTCATAGGCACGTTGCACGGCCTGGCGGAAGCCGGCCGTGTCGACGTCGCCGTTGCCGAAGATCGCCGCCGGTGTATTGCCGGGGTCGTTGGCGTAGGTGAGCGGGGTGTCGTCGACGTCTTCTTCTGCTTCTGCCTCTGCCTCTGCGTCCTCCTCCTCGCCGCCCTGCGCGGTCGCAGACGCGGGGGTGTCGCGCTGCTGGGCCTGCACCCCGCCGGTCGGCCAGACCAGCACCAGGGCCAGCATCAGCAGCGGTGCGGCCTGCTGCAGGCGGTCGCGCAGGCGGCGGAAGGCGATCTCCACGTCCCAGGCTTCCATCTCGGTGCGCCGGTTGAGGTACAGGCCGAAGCCGGCGCCCACGTAGAACGGCCCGATCAGACTGATGGCCAGCCAGGACAGCAGGTTGAAGCCGAACCTGGCCCAGGCCGGTGTGTCCTCGCTGACCATCGCCCACGCCGCACGCCAGGAATCGGACAGCAGCTCGAACGGGACGAACATGAACACCGCCGCGATCCCGCCCACCACCAGCGCGACCTCGAAGGCCATGCACGTCACCGTCAGCAGGATCGCATGGCCGACCGCCGCACCGGCCACGGCGCGACGGCGTGCGCCGCGATGTTCAACCGCGTTGCCTTCCAGCAGGTTGACCGGCATCAGCAGTGAACGCAGTGGACTGAAGCGGCGCCAGCCCAGGTAGCCCCAGAAGCCGCTCCAGCCCCACGCGCGTTGCGCGCGCAGCGTCTGCAAGGCGCTCGGCGCATCGCCGAAGATACCGCGCGAGATCACATACAGCGCCAGCCGGTCGAACACCGGCGTGAGCCACCACATCAGCAGCCACGCCCAGCCGAACGTATCGGTCCACCATGCCAGTGCGTTGACCAGCGCAAACAGCGGCAGGCCCAGCAGCAGCCACGGCAGCCAGATCGCCCGCGCATGCCGGCGCACCAGCGCGGTGCCCAGTTCCACCGCTTCCCAGCCGCTGCGTGCACGCAGCACCACGTTGAGCTGGTCAATGCGCATGCGCGCTCCCGCGTCCACCGCGCCACAACCAGGCAAACACCGCGCTCCACAGCACCGCGGCGACGGCGTACTTGCCCCAGGCAGGCACCGCGGCGATCGAGGACCAGAACGCTTCGATGAAGGCGGCCACCAGCAGCATCGCGGCCACGCCCAGGCACAGCCGCGCGCCGATCACCCCGCCTTCGACCAGCGCATCGATGCGCCGCCGCCGGCCGGGCGCAAGCAGTTTCATGCCCAGCTGCAGGCCCGCACCGCCGGCGATGACGATCGCAGTCAGCTCGAACGCGCCGTGCCCGACCACGAAGCGCCAGAACGGATCGCCGTGGCCGATGTGCTGCAGGTGGCCGGCCACCGCGCCGATGGTGAGCCCATTGAACACCAGCACCAGCACCGTGCCGACCCCGGCCAGCAGGCCGCTGGCGAAGGTGCGCAGACCGATGCTGATGTTGTTCATGATGTAGTGGCCGAACATCATCCAGTCGGTGCCGCTGTCGCGCCCAAGGTGCGCGGAGGCCGGATCGTACATGCGCTCCATCGCCGCGATCTCGGCGTTGCCCATCAGCAGATGGATGAATGCCGGATACCACTGCACCAGCGCGAACGTGCCCACCAGCGGCAGCACGAACAGCGCGGTGGCCACCCACATGCTGCGCGCCTGGCTGCGCACCAGCTGCGGGAAATCGGCGAACAGGAATTCCAGCGCACGCCGCCAGCGCGGTGGTGGAGTGCGGTAGAGCAGGCCGTGGCCCTGCTGCATCAGCCCCTGCAGGCGCGCCACCAGCTGCGGGCTGTAACCGCGCTTGCGCGCCAATGCCAGCTGCTGGCACAGGCGTCGATATCGCTGCGGAATGTCTTCGTCGTTGAGTGCATCATCGGCCACCTGGCCGCGCGCGCCGCGTGCGTTGTCGCCCCGCAGCGCCATCCAGCGTTCCAGCGCCTGCCACTCACCCTGGTAGCGGGTGACGAACTGTTCCTGCCTCATCGGCGCCCCAGCAGCCAATTGGCCATGGCGTACAGACGCAGCACCCCGACCTGCCCGCCACCGCCACTGAGCGGTGCGACGATCGCCGCCAGTTCCTGCTGGCGCGGCGAGGACAAGCGCGATGCGCGCTCGGCGAAGGCGACCACCGCGGCCTGTTCGGCCGGCTGCAGCGGTTGGGGCGGGGCCAGCACGGTGTCGATGGCCACGCTGCCCAGCACCGGGCGGGCGCGGTCGTGCACCACCACGGTGCCGGCGACCAGGTCGCCGAGGCGGCGGCCATGCGCGTCGAACAGGCTCGACAGCAATCCCACCGCATAGCCGAACGGCAGCATGTCCACGGTGCGCAGCAGGTTGCGGGTGATCGCGGCCATCCAGCCGATCGGCGCACCGTCGCGTGCCACTACGCGCAGACCGAGCGCACGCTTGCCCAGCGTGCGGCCCCACACCGCTTCCTGCACGATGGTGTAGGCCCACATCAGCAGGAACATCAGCGCCAGGTACAGGCCCTTGCCGAAATCGCCGAGGAAGGCCAGTGGAATGCTGAGCAGCAGCAGCGCGCCGAAACGGACCGCGAAATCGATCGCCCAGGCCAACGCACGCGGCACCGGGCCGGCGGCGGGCAGGTGCAGCGGCACGCCTTCGGGCGTGATCACTTCACGGTAGGTATCCAGCATCGTCGCGCTCATGAGCGCGCACGGTGGGAAAGATGGACCCGGAATCCTCTCCGGTCTGCTGCCTGGGTGGGCATGCGGTTCTCGACTGCTTCCTGGTCGGCTGTGGACTTTACCGTGCAGGCGTGCCGATGCCCAGCATCGGCGCGGCCGCAGGGGCGGATGCGACCGGGGCGGCCGCGATCATCCCAGGTACTTGTCCTTGAGCCGCACGTAGTGGTCGGCCGAGTAGTGCAGCGATTCGATCTGCTTGTCGGTGAGGGTGCGCACCAGGCGTGCCGGGTTGCCCACCCACAGTTCGCCCTCGCCGACCACCTTGCCCGGACCGACCACCGCGCCGGCGCCGACGAAGCCATGCCGCTCCACCCGCGCACCGTCGAGGATGCAGGCGCCCATCCCGATCAGGCTGTAATCGCCGATGGTGCAGGCATGGATGATCGTGCCGTGGCCAACCGTGACCCCCTCGCCGATCAACGTGGGGAAGCCTTCCAGGTTGTAAGGGCTGTGGTGGCTGACATGGATGATGGTGCCGTCCTGGATGTTGCTGCGCGCACCGATCCGCACATGGTTGACGTCGCCGCGGATCACCGTCCCCGGCCACACCGACACGTCATCGCCCAGCACCACGTCACCGATGATGGTGCAGGCCGGATCGATGTAGCAGCGCTCGCCGATGACCGGCAGCGTGTCGAGGAAGGGGCGGATGGGGGACATGCGGTAACTCCGGCAAGGCAGGGGCGGACGGCCGCCTGCGCCACCGTCCCGATGCCATGATGATAACGCGGGCCTGCGCGGCGCCACGCCCGCGCTGCCAAGCGCGTAGAGCCGACCGTTGGTCGGCTTTACGCTTTTACGCGACGCGGGCGCGGCGCGCGCGTTCCAGGTGCACCAGCAGCAGCGAAATCGCTGCCGGGGTCATGCCGGGGATGCGCTGGGCCTGGCCGACGGTCTGCGGGCGCACGCGCTCGAGTTTCTGCTGCACTTCGGCCGACAACCCGCGCACGCCGGCGTAGTCGAAATCGCTGGCGATGGCGGTGTTCTCATGGCGCTGCTGGCGCTCGATTTCGTCGCGCTGGCGATCCAGGTAGCCGGCGTACTTCACCCCGATCTCGACCTGCTCGGCCACCTTCGGGTCGGCCACGGCCGGGCCCAGTGACGGCACCTGCATGAGCTGGGCGTAGTCCAGCTCCGGGCGCTTGATCAGATCCAGCACGTTGGTTTCGCGGCTGACCGCTACGCCCAGGGTGGCTTCCACTTCGCGGCCGAGCGCATTGCCCGGCGTGGCCCACAACGCGCGCAGGCGTGCCGATTCGCGGGCGACCGCTTCCTGCTTGGTCTGGAAGGCCGCCCAGCGGCGCTCGTCGACCAGGCCCAACTCGCGGCCCAACCCGGTCAGGCGCACGTCGGCATTGTCTTCGCGCAGCTGCAGCCGGTATTCGGCGCGGCTGGTGAACATGCGGTACGGCTCGGTGGTGCCGTGGGTGATGAGGTCATCGACCAGCACGCCCAGGTAGGCCTCGTCGCGACGCGGGCACCAGCCGGCGTCCCCGCGCACGTGGCGCGCGGCGTTGAGGCCGGCCAGCAGCCCCTGCGCGGCGGCTTCTTCATAGCCGGTGGTGCCGTTGATCTGGCCGGCGAAGAACAGCCCGGACACGCTCTTGGTCTGCAGGGTGTTGTCCAGGCCGCGCGGGTCGAAGAAGTCGTATTCGATCGCATAGCCGGGACGGGTGATGTGCGCGTTCTCGAAGCCGCCGATGCTGCGCACCAGTGCCAGCTGCACATCGAACGGCAGCGAGGTGGAGATGCCGTTGGGATAGATCTCCACCACGTCCAGGCCTTCGGGCTCGACGAAGATCTGGTGGCTGGCCTTCTCGGCAAAGCGCACCACCTTGTCTTCGATGGACGGGCAGTAACGCGGGCCGATGCCTTCGATCTGGCCGCTGTACAGCGGCGAACGGTGCAGCGCGGCACGGATGATCTCGTGGGTGCGCTCGCTGGTGTGGGTGATCCAGCAGCTGACCTGGGCCGGATGCTCGGACACATCGCCCAGGTAGGACATCACCGGGCGCGGGTCATCGCCGGGCTGCTCGTCCATCACGCTGTAATCGAGCGAGCGGCCATCGATGCGCGGCGGGGTGCCGGTCTTGAGGCGGTCGATCACGAACGGGCGCTCGCGCAGGCGTGCGGCCAGCGTGGTGGCCGGCGGGTCGCCCATGCGCCCGGCGGCGTACTGGGTCTGGCCGACGTGGATCTTGCCGGCCAGGAAGGTGCCGGCGGTGAGTACCACGGCGGCGGCATGGAAGGTCAGCCCGGTCTGGGTGACCGCGCCGCGCACGGTGTCGCCGTCGATCAGCAGGTCGTCCACCGCCGCCTGGAACACGATCAGGTTGGGCTGGGCTTCCACGATCTGCCGGATCGCCATGCGGTACAGGTTGCGGTCGGCCTGGCAGCGGGTGGCGCGCACCGCCGGACCCTTGGACGCATTGAGGGTGCGCCACTGGATGCCGGCGCGGTCGGCGGCATGGGCCATCGCTCCGCCCAGGGCGTCGATCTCCTTGACCAGGTGGCCCTTGCCGATCCCGCCGATGGCCGGGTTGCAGCTCATCGCGCCGATGGTTTCCACGTTGTGGGTCAGCAGCAGGGTGCGCGCGCCACTGCGCGCGGCCGCCAGCGCCGCTTCGGTGCCGGCGTGGCCGCCGCCGATGACGATGACGTCGTAGCGGTAGAAGGAGTCAGTCATGGCGGAGGAGCTCGGGACGGGGCCGGGCGGCCCAGGATCAGCCCTGGAGTCAGGGCGCGGGTGGCGATTTTAGCGCCATTCGTCGGGGGGCACGAAATCAACCCTCAAGTTGGCACGTTTTCTGCAGATAACCCAATAGCACCCAGGATGGCAGGCGCTTTGCGCTACGGACCGGAATTGGAACAGGGGCCGGTCCATGCGCATCCCGGGGAAGCAGAAGGGTCGACAGTCGGGGGACTGTCG
>NZ_JBFULB010000027.1:0-21645 GCF_056400545.1 Stenotrophomonas sp. P5_A8
GGCCGGACGTGTCGAGCAGCGGAAGGATCCGTGGGACTAAGCCGTCGCGTTGCTCCATGTTTGCATCTGTTTGTTTGTTCACGCCCCGCTCATATCTGATAGATTCCGCACAGCGATGTCGCGAAAGGAACGCTCCGGCAGGAGCTGACAACAGGGAGAGGGGGCTTGGGCGCCTGGAATTCTTGGTCATGCCGTGTCGGCGTGGCAGCTGTGCTGTGCATGATGCTGAGCGAGGTCGGGGCCGTTGAGCCCTATCAGGAATACAGCAAGCGGGTCGAGGCGGCCCAGACGCTGACCGCGTTGAAAAGCGAGTTGATGGGCGACAGTGTCAGCGTCTACAACGGCGCGACCGATTTCGCCGTCACCGATATCGAGTTGACCGGTTCGGGTATGCCCGTCCGCCTTACCCGCCGATTCTCGGTGGAGCTGACGCCGATTGGCCCAGGCGAGCCCCTTGCGGCGCCCAAGCTTCGGGGCATCGGCAACTGGGATCTGGATGTACCCCATATCTCAGCAACCTTCGATAGCGCGGTGCTGTGGAGGGGGCTGKATTCCACCGGGGGGCTGACCGACCAGCGTTGCTCGGTCGCAGTGGCGCCGCAGATATCCTTCAGTGGTGCAATCAGCATCTTCGACATCTTCCAGGGCTTCAGCATCCATGTCCCAGGCGAGGGCGATCGCCCCATGCTGTTGGCCGAGTCTGGCGTGCCAGTGCCCAATGACGGCGTCCCTCACCGTTGGGCCAGCCGCGAGCGCGATGCCTTCAGCTGCATTCCCATGCAGGCGGGCATGTCCGGCGAGGGCTTTGCCATGCAGACCGCCGACGGGCGTCGGTTCGAATTCAACTACGCGGTAGGACGCCCGGCGGGCACGATGCAGCAGAGCCGTGGACCGATGTATCCCCCGGTCAGGATTGCGCGCACCCGGATGTTCCTGCTTGCCACCAAGGTTACCGATCGCTTCGGGAATACGCTGAGCTATAGCTACAACGGGCAGGGCAATCCGACGGCCATCGTGGCTCAGGATCGTAATGGCGAAGTCCGCCGACTGGACCTGGCCTATCAGGGCGACCGTCTTGTCACGGCCTCCACCAACGGGCGGAACTGGACCTACAGCTACGATGGTGCGGGAAACCTGGGCGGTGTCATGCTGCCTGACGGCAGCGCATGGCAGTACACCTATGCGGGAAATCTCAAGCCGGGTTTTGACTTCTGGGATGGAGAGACCGGCATCACGTGTGCGGGCGGACCGGATGCGCTGCAGGCCAGTTATGAAGTCGTGTCCCGGCACCCGTCAGGTGCACAAGGCCGCTTCAACTTCACCAACCTTCGGCACTATCGGGCCGGTGTGCAGCGCAGCGAATGCATCAGTCGGGTGAACGGGCAGGATCTTTACTACGTCCTGCGTACGCCGAACCAGTTCGACATCATGTCGCTGGTATCGAAGGAACTGAGCGGCCCTGGCATTCCACAGCCGCTGCTATGGACCTACTCGTACACGCGTGAACGGCAGGCGTTGTGGGGCGGCGGTCAGCCGGTTGCCTATCCGTGCCAGAGCTGCCCGACCACCAAGGCAAACACGATCAACAAGCCCGACGGCTCCCGGGTCGTCTATGACTATGGATTCCTCTATGCCTGGAACGATGGGCAGTTGATGGGCTCCAGAACGTACGACGCCGCAGGCAATCTGCTTTCAACCACCCGTTCCGAGCTGATGACCGATGCGCAACTGGCGAGCCAGCCTTTCCATCCCAACTACGGCCTGAGGGTCGGGGGCGATGACATCGGCACGCTGAAGGTGCGTCCGATGGTCAGTACGACGGTGTCGCAGGACGGAACCACGTTCCGTGCCACCACAAATAGTTTCGATGCCTACGCTCGGCCGACAAGCGCCACCCGCGCAAGTCCGTGGCACTCCCGCACCGACACGACGCAGTACAGCGACGATACAACCCGCTGGTTGCTTGGTCAGGTGAGTGCGGTAACCAATGCAGACACCGGTGCGGTGGTATCGCAGACGACGTTTGATGGCAACGCGATGCCCTCGCAGTCGTGGTCGTTCGGCAAGCTGCAGCAGTCGCTCACCTATCATGCTGATGGCACAATAGCGACCGTCAAGGATGGCAACGGCAATACCACCACGTTGGGCGCTTGGAAGCGCGGCAATCCGCAATCGATCACCTGGGCGGATGGGCAGGGTCTTGCCGCCAGCGTCGACGACAATGGCTGGATCACCTCGATCACCGATGAGAACGGCTTCGCCACCCAGTATGGCTATGACGCGATGGGGCGAGTCTCCAGCATCACGTATCCGGCAGCCGACTCTGTGGCCTGGAATGTCACCACGCAGGCATTCGCCCAGGTAGGCGCCGACGAGTACGGGATTGGGCCGGGCCATTGGCGGCAGGTGGTGGCGACCGGCAACGCTCGAAAGGAAACCTTCCTTGACGCACTCTGGCGACCGCTCGTCACCCGTGAGTACGATGCGGCCGATGTCGCGGCAACGCAGCGATTCCAGCGCTTTGCCTACGATGAAGAAGGCCGGCAGGTGTTCGCGTCCTATTCCGGGACGACCGACACGCTCACTACGGGCACGTGGAGCGACTACGACGCTCTGGGTCGGGCTACCTCGGTGTCGCAGGACAGCGAACTTGGCTTGCTGAGCACAGTCACGCAGTACCTGCCCAACGGCCAGACACGGACGACAAACCCGCGGGGCCAGGCGACGGTGAGCGGCTATCAGGTCTTTGACCAGCCCGGATACGACGTCCCGGTCTGGATCGACCATCCAGAGGGCGCCTATACCGATATCGCCCGGGACGTGTTTGGAAAGCCCACCTCGATTCGGCGAAGAAACGCAGACGGAACACTTTCTGTCACGCGCAGCTACGTCTATGACGGTCATCAGCAACTGTGCAAATCCGTCGAACCGGAGACCGGCGCCACGGCGACCGGGTATGACGGCGCCGGCAACGTCATCTGGACGGCGTCGGGACTTGCATTGGCCAGTACGGCCAACTGCGACGTCCAGGCTGCGCTTGATTCAGGACGGCGCGTGGACCGAACCTACGACGCGCGCAATCGGCTCAAGACGCTGTCTTTTCCCGACGGCAACGGCAACCAGACCTGGAGCTACTTCAACGATGGCAGGCCTTCGCAGGTTGTGACCAGCAACGATGCGGGCGCCAGCCAGGCGATCAATACCTATGCCTACAATCGCAGGCGTCTGCTGGTTGGGGAAACGGCGGAGCAGGCGGGAGTGGTCAACTGGTCACTCGGCTATGGGTACGACGCCAACGGCGCGCTGGCCAGCGTCGTGTATCCAAGCGGGATGAGCATTGACTATGGTCCGAACGCGCTGGGGCAGCCAACGCGAGCGGCAGGTTACGCCAGCGGTGTGTCGTATTACCCCAATGGCGGAATGCGGCAGTTCACTTATGGCAATGGGATCGTGCATACCATGACGCAGAGCAGCCGCCAGCTTCCTGCTCGTGTCGTCGATGGTGGCGTGCTTGATAACGCCTATGCGTATGATGCCGTCGGCAACGTGTCCCGGATCGACGACGCACTCGATGCCAGCCGCACCCGATCCATGCAGTATGACGGGCTCGACCGCCTTACCCAGACCATCTCCCCGGCATTTGGCGGCGATGGCGTGATGCGTTATAGCTACGATGTGCTCGACAATCTGCGCGGCGCGAAGCTGCTCGGGGTCAAAGAGCATAACTACTGGTATGACAGCAACAATCGCCTGACCAACGTCCAGAGCAACGCCGGTGCTACCACGATCGGCCTGAGCTACGGGGTGCAGGGCAACCTCAGCAACCGCAACGGACAGGCATTCAACTTCGACTACGGAAACCGGTTGCGTGGTGCGGTAGGCATCGAGTCTTACCGGTATGACGCGCATGGTCGTCGCATTGCATCCATCGATGCAGCGGGAGCCACGATCCTTTCCATGTACGGCCAGGATGGTGTCTTGCGGCGCCAGAACAATGCGCGCCAGGGCAAGAACATTGAATACGTTCACCTCAATGGAAGCCTGGTGGCCGAAGTGGCAACAATCGTTACGCCGGTGGCCCCTGTGTTGCAGGCGCCAGCGTTCAGTAATTCCGGTAGCTACGCGGTGAGCTGGAACGCAGTGGATGCGGCGACCGCTTATGAGTTGCAGGAGCAGGTCAATGCGGGAGGCTGGAGCGGTATCCAGACCGGTGCAGCGGTGAGCTGGGCAGCAAACGGAAAGACGGGCGCGACCTACAGCTATCGGGTGCGCGCCTGCATGGCTGTATCCAACTGCAGTGGCTGGAGTGCAGTCGCATCTACCGTGATGCAGCTCTCGCCTTCGGGCGTTCCCGCGCTCGCTGCGCCCGCGCAGGCCCCCAACGGTAACTACACTGTTAGTTGGTCTGCTGTCGTCGGCGCCAGCAGCTACGCGTTGGAGGAGATGGTGGGTTCGGGTAGTTGGTCCATCGTCAGTCCGACCACGACACCGAACGCCATGCAGTACGCGGGACGTCCGGCTGCCAGCTACGCTTATCGCGTCCGCGGATGCAACGCAGCCGGTTGTGGGCCGTTCTCCGCGACAGTGTCTGTGGTGGCCTTCTCGCCGCCCAGCGTTTCACCTGGCCTGTCCGCACCTGCCGTGGCATTGAACGGAAATTTTGCCGTCAGCTGGTCTTCCGTACCCGATGCCAACAAGTACAGCGTCGAGGAGAGCGCCAATGGCGCCGGTTGGGCGGTCTATAGTGAACTCGCCGCGACTGGGCTTTCGATCTCGGGCAAGCCGACCGGCAACTACAGCTATCGGGTGCGTGCCGGCAACGACGCTGGCTGGAGTGGGGTGTACTCCAACGTGGTGAGTGTGGCATCGCTTCAGCCTCCGCAGGCGACGTCTGTGAGCGCTCCTGCCTCGAGCAACACGGGCAGCTACACCGTCAGCTGGAACGCAGTAGCGTTGGCGACGGAGTACCGGCTGGAGCAGAGTGTCAACAGCGGCGGCTGGGGTGAGGTCCAGCGCGAGGGCGCCACGTCGCGCACGGTGAGCGGGCAATTGGACGCCAACTACGGTTATCGTGTCCTCGCGTGTAACGCTGCAGGCTGTAGTGGGTATTCCAACACTGCGTCCACTGTGGTTACGCTGCCGCCTGCGACGCCTAGGATTACGTCGAATACCAAGTTCCAGTCGGCCAAGCCACCGATACGGATCAATTGCTCTGTGTGGTGGACGCCGGTGGCGGGAGCTACCACGTATGAGTTGCTAAAGAATGGCATCGCAAACGTGTACAGCGGCCCGTTGACCCAGGTTGGCTCAAGCAACCAGACCTACTGCGCGGCGTCGCACCAAGTGAGGGCTTGCAATGCCGCAGGCTGCTCGCCTTGGTCGAATCCCCCTACACCGCAGGTGCTGACTATTGGAGAGATCGATGGCTGACCTTGTCCGCGCAATTGCCCTGAGGAAGGTGGTGGACGGCATATCTCGATGCTCTGCAGCACTCAAGAGGGTGGCCCAAGGGCGCGGTAGGCTGCAGGGGAAGGTGTGCTGGATGCTCATGTCCAGCATGGCGGCGGTGTCCCCCGTCAGCGCTCAAGCGGTCACGTACGTCCACACCGATGCCTTGGGCTCGGTAGTAGCCAAGAGTGATGCCAACGGCAACGTGATCGAGCGCATCACTTACGAGCCTTATGGCGCTGTCGTAGGTGCTCCTGTTGCCGATGGGCCGGGGTATGCGGGGCATGTGAGTGATGCTGCAACTGGGCTAAGCCAGATGCAGCAAAGGTACATGGATCCGCAGCTGGGGGTGTTCCTCTCGGTGGATCCGGTGACACCACACGAAAATCCTGGATCATCCTTTAACCGATACACATACGCTGCAGACAATCCTTACCGGTTTAATGACCCTGACGGTCGTCAGGAGCGCGCAGCAGAGCGACACGCTGATTCGGTAGCAAGCGATCCTGCTGCGTACGACACATTTGGTCCCGCGGCGCTTGTGTTGACCTACGCGATAATTCGAGCAACGCCCGTCATTGGTCCTGCCGCCGCCTCGTTGATGACAGGCGCAATCGACTCTGCACAACAGTCTCGGGCACTACCTGCACCAACAGCAGCGGCATCAACATCTGCTTCAGTTGCCGCTCCAGCACCTGCTTCCTCTCCGAATTTTGTTGTCTCATCAAGCGGAACGGCGTTTCCTGTGCCTCCAGGCTCAACAGGGCCCTCTCCAGTGACAAATCCGGGGGGCAAGCAAACCGGTGTCGCCTTTACAGGTGGGGCGGGGGGCGCCAACCGACAAGTGGCAACCATGCGGATGATGGATCCGACGTCGCCAAAGGGAGCCAGCCCCGGATACCCGTCTGGCTACATAAAATATGAAAACGCAGGCAAGCAAGGCGTTGATCCAAACTCAGGAAAGACCTTGCCCAATTCAAAGTCGCATTTTCCAATCAAGTAGGGTGAGATACGTCACATGAATGAGTATCGATCAGAAATTTTTCAACATCTCAAGGGCAAGCATGTAACGTTGACCTTCGAGGATGAGCAGGTTCAGGTTGGAACTGATGATGGGTGGTCGCTTCATATTTATAACGAATATACGCTCTCCTGTGACGAGCGTTCGGGCCCACTGACACATACGTCGCTCCGATTGAAGTTGGTCGATTGCCTGGTCGATGACATCAAAATGACCATGATGTTCTCGGGCGATAAATTTCTCACCGTCGACTTGACAGAAGATGGGTACTCCGGTCCAGAAGCCATGCAACTGAATGGACCCRACGGTAGCATCGTTATCTGGAGCTGAGCCTGCCTGTTCGTGTAATGATGAATAGCGCAAGTCCAAAGATAATGCGATGACAAGGACTAACACATCCCATCTGCATGCGGTGTTGGTTGAAATTGCTTCAAGAAATCATCGCAACTTGCCCGTGCATGGCCTCGGACATMTCATTGACCGTGACCGTAGATGCAACAAAAAGCCCCGACCAAGGCCGGGGCTTTTCGTTTGTGGGAAAGGTTGCCTCCGCTCCAGCTGCGGATGTGCGCTCGGGGTAGTGCGAGGCGATGGTCTGATACCCTGCGCAGCGATTCCGGTCCACCCGTCCGGAAGCAGCGCGGGATCTGCGACAGCCATCACCACGATCATGCCCTTCACCAGTGCCTCGCGGTCCGGCATGTTGGATGGCGAGGACGCGTCGGCCATCAGGCGCAGCGCATCCAGGCGGCGCTGCTGAAGCTGCAACGGGGTTTCGGCGGTCGGGGCATCGGCTGCGCAGGCCAGCGCAGAAGAGGTAAACAGGGCGGCGGCCAAGCACAAGCGGCGTACCAGCGGGCAGACAACATCCCTGTTGCGTCCTTCGAGGTGGGGCCCGGATGGCCTGAGTGTAGCGGCGGTCCCGGGGCAAGCAACAGGGGCGGGCATCCAGCGCTTACGCCGTACCGGATCCGCCATCCGCACCCGGTTGCGGCCCTCGGTCGTGGCTTGGTAACGCGCTTCATCGGCGCGCGCTACGAGCTCCTCCAGGAGCGGTTGATCCCCGCCGGGGAGTGCCTCGCCAATGGCCGCGCCCACGCTGATCGAGACGGCGATACGCGTGCCGCCCACCGTGATGGGATCGGCGGCAATCGCACTGCGCAGTCGCTCGACCGCTACAGGAACTTCGTTGATGACCGGCGCCGACAGCAACGCGATGAACTGCGCGCCGCCAAATCGGGCGAACAGGTCCCGGTCACGCAGCGCCTCGCGGCATCGCATTGCCAGTGGAGGCCACCGCGTTCCGGCTGCCGTCCGCGATCGGCACCCTTGGGGCCGCAGCCGGCGAGGTCGAAGGAGACCACGTCGAAGCGCGCCCCCGAACCACGGTCGCACTGCCGTCCACGCCGTCTGCTCGGTGCCGAAGCCGTGGGAAAGCACCGCAATCGGTTTACCCTGGCCGCTGCGACGGCCGCACCTCTCAAAAGTGCCCACGTACTTCTGCCAATGGCGTTGCTGAAGTGGCGAATACCAGGGCACGATGGCGGGCGGGTCTGTCGCGGGCAGCGCTGGGGCGTCATGCGCTGTCCAAGCGCATGACCGCGGCCTGGGCATGCGTGCTGCCTTGCCCCCGACAGTGCCTGTTATCCCTGTCCGAACCGGACGCCACGGCAGTATCCGCCGAACAGAAGCTGCCTCAGATAGCCGCCGACTGCACCGGCCAGGAGGCCTGCCAGTACACGCCGTGCAGGCGTGATACCCCGCCGCACCAGAGCTGCCAGCCAGGGAAGCGCCGCCAGCGCCTGGGCCCCGACCAGCAAGGCCAGCACATCCAGACCAACGGCATCGACCACCGGCAGCAGGGGTAACAGCAACGGATTACACGCTACCAGCAGGACGATCGCCGTGGTGATGGCAAACAGGACACGCCGGCCCCCAGGGGTGGCACACCAACGCAATAGTCGAGACGTCAGGCTCAAGGAAGTTGCTCCAGTCGTTGGCCGCATTGTAGCGAGGTCGCCAGAGCGGCAGGTTTGCATGACCACCGGATGCGCGCGATCCTGTCACGCGTTACCGCGTAAGGTGCCTGGAAGGCCGCGCCGCGCGCTTCTCCCGCAGAGGATGCTTCATGAAGATCGCCGTATTCAGCGCCCGTCCCTACGACCGCCGCTTCCTGGACGAGGCCAATCAACATGCCGATGCCGCGCAATCGTTTGAATTCCTCTATTTCGACGCCTCCCTGGACATCCACACGGCCGCGCTGGCGCAGGACTGCGAGGCCGTCTGTGTCTTCGTCAACGACCGCCTGGACGCGGCGGTGCTGGATGCGCTGCACGCGCTGGGCGTGCGCGCGATCCTGCTGCGCTGCGCCGGCTTCAACAATGTCGACCTCGCCACGGCAGCCGAACTGGGCTTCTTCGTAGCGCGCGTCCCGGCCTATTCGCCCGAGGCGGTGGCCGAACATGCGCTGGCGCTGGTGATGACGCTCAACCGTCAGACCCACCGCGCCTACAACCGGGTCCGCGAAGGCAACTTCATGCTCGATGGTCTTCTGGGCCGCACGCTGTACGGCAAGACCGTGGGCATCGTTGGCACCGGCAAGATCGGCCTGGCCACCGCGCGCATCTTCAAGGGCATGGGGT
This sequence comes from Stenotrophomonas sp. P5_A8, assembly GCF_056400545.1. Lineage (NCBI taxonomy): Bacteria > Pseudomonadati > Pseudomonadota > Gammaproteobacteria > Lysobacterales > Lysobacteraceae > Stenotrophomonas > Stenotrophomonas sp. P5_A8. Next base: position 9,112 of record NZ_JBFULB010000027.1, read on the forward strand.
GCACGGTGCTGGGCCATGATCCGTACCCGTCGACCGCCTTCGCATCGATCGGCACCTTCGTGCCGATCGATGAACTACTGGCTCGCGCGGACATCGTCTCGCTGCATTGCCCGCTTACCCCGGAAACCCATCACCTGATCAACGATGCGTCGCTGGCCGGGATGAAGGCCGGTSCGATGCTGGTGAACACCTCGCGTGGCGGCCTGGTGGATACCCAGGCGGTGATACGTGCGCTGAAGTCGCGCCACCTTGGCCACCTCGCCATCGACGTGTACGAACAGGAGAGCGTGCTGTTCTTCCAAGACCGGTCGGGTGAGATCATCGACGATGACACGTTCCAGCGGCTGATGACGTTCCCGAATGTGCTGGTCACCGGGCACCAGGGATTCTTCACAATGGAGGCGTTGCAGGAGATTTCCGGGATCACGCTGCGCAACCTCGGTGATTTCGCCGCGGGAAGCCCCTGTCCCAACCTCGTTACCGCCGCCTGACCCCGTTCGCCGCCGTTCCTCCGTCAACCCACCCAGCAGGGACTGACCATGTGGCCCYAGAACTACGACCCGCTCGGTAACGCGAATCTCTCGGCGCTGCTGGCTGCGCTGCCGGTGCTGGTATTCCTGCTGGCGTTGACCGTGCTGCGGCTGAAGGGACTCACCGCCGCGTTGCTGGCGGTGCTGGTGTCGGCCGTGGTATCGGCCTGGGTATTCGGCATGCCGCTGGGCAGCATCGGTGGCGCGGCGCTGCTGGGCATCGCCAACGGCCTGTTCCCGATCAGCTTCATCGTGCTGATGGCGGTGTGGTTGTACAAGCTGGCCATCCGCAGCGGCAAGTTCGAGGTGATCCGCGGCAGCATCGCCACCATCTCCGACGACCAGCGCATCCAGGTGCTGCTGATCGCGTTCTGCTTCGGCGGCTTCCTGGAAGGCGCGGCAGGTTTCGGTGTGCCCATCGCGATTTGCGCGGCGCTGCTGGTGGAACTCGGCTTCCGCCCGCTCAAGGCAGCCATGCTSTGTCTGGTGGCCAACGGCGCGGCAGGGGCCTACGGCGCCATTGGCATCCCGGTGCTGGTGGGTGCGCAGCAGGGCGGGGTGGCGCTGGGCGACATGTCGCTCATGCTGATCCCGCTGGTACAGGTCTGCGCCCTGCTGCTCCCGGCGCTGCTGGTGATGATGCTGGACGGCTGGCGCGGTGTGCGCGAAACCTGGCCGGTGCTGTTGGTGGTCGGCGTGGTCTTCAGCGGCACGCAGACGCTGGTGCTGCATTTGTTGGGGCCCGAGCTGGTGGACATCATCGGGCCGCTCGCGGCAATGGGCAGCCTGGCCGCGTTCATGCAGGTCTGGCGCCCGAAACGGATCTACCGCGAAGCCAACGCGCCGCCGGTCTCCAGCCGGCGCTGGTCGCTCCGGGAGGTACTGCTGGCGTGGTCGCCTTTCTACATCCTCACCGCCACCATCCTGGTCTGGAGTCTGCCCGCGTTCAAGGTGCTGTTCGCGGCGGATGGCGTGCTCGGCACAACGGTGCTGCACCTGCCCATCGGCCTGCTCGACCAGCGCGTGCAGGAGCTGCCGCCACTGGTCGCCAGTGCACGCGCACTGCCGGCAGTCTGGACTGTGGGGTGGCTCAACGCCTCCGGTACGGCGATCCTGATCGCGGCGCTGCTTACCGTCTTGCTGTCGCCCAAGCTGAGCGTGCGTTCGGCCAGCGAGGAGCTGGCGCAGTCCGGCCGGGAGATGTGGAAGCCGCTTGCGACGGTGGCCCTGGTGATGGCCGTGGCCTACATCACCAACTATTCCGGCGCGTCGTCCACGATCGGTTTGGCACTGGCCCAGGCCGGCGGCTTGTTCCCGGTGGTGGCGCCGGTGATCGGCTGGCTGGGAGTCTTCATCACCGGATCGGTGGTCAACAGCAACACCTTGTTCGCCCATCTGCAGGCGGTTACGGCCACGCAGATCGGCGTCTCCCCCGCGCTGCTGGTAGCGGCCAATACCGCCGGCGGGGTGATGGCCAAGCTGGTGTCGCCGCAATCGATCGCCATTGCCGCCGCTGCGGTGAAGCTGGTCGGCCAGGAGTCGGCGATCATGCGCACGACGTTGGCGATCAGTTTGGCCCTGCTGGGCTATGTGTGCGCGTGCACGCTGTTGTTGTCGGTGCTGCTGCACTGAGTGCCGCTGCGTAACGGCCTGTCGGGTCACTTCCGTCAAGCAGGCTTGGTATGCGCAGACCGCTCGCGTAAGATCCGCCCCGGCTTGCCCGCGCAATCGCGGCTGCGCCCGGTTCCCGCCCCTCAAGCGGTGGCACCGGGCGGTCAGACCACACGGCCATTCGACTTCCAGACCTGCTCCATCGCGCACCCCAACCGGTCGCGCGGTGGCGGCACCGTGGTGGCGGTTGGCTGAACGGCATCGGTACGCAAGCGGGAGGCGCGCTAAAGCATCTGATCCGCCTGCCGATACGGCGGGCGAGCGTCGAACCGCTGGGCGATGCAGGCCCCGGTGCCGTGGTGCGGCACTGCGACGGTCGACACATACATGCTCCGGAAGCGGGTTCCGCGCAATGCGCGGGGCGTCGCCGRCGCTTCAACGTACGAATGGATGCAACGACAGGGATGATTGGGATGGGGCGTGGACGCCGGCGTGGGTGGGTTCTTCTGTTTGCAGGCATGACCGCGCAGGCATCGGCACAACAGGTGGCCGAGGCCGGTGCGCAGGAACTGCTGCGCCAGCAGGAGCGTGAGCGCGCGTTGCGCGAACAGCAGGAGGCGCGGCCGGACGTTCGTCTGGAACGAACGGCCACCGATGCGATCGAGCGCCTGCCCACGCGCGAGGCCCCGTGCTTCCGTATCGATCGGATCGTGCTCGACGGCGAAGACGCCGCGCAGTTCCAGTGGGCGCTGCGCGCGACCGATCCGGGCGGCGATCCGGCGATCGGCCGCTGCCTGGGTACCGAAGGCATCAACCTGGTGATGAAGCGCATCCAGAACGCGATCATCGCCCGTGGCTACGTCACCACACGCGTGCTGTCGGCACCGCAGGATCTCACTGGTGGCACGCTGGTGCTTTCGGTGCTGCCGGGGCGCTTCCGCACGGCCGTGTTCGTCGATCCCGCCAAGGCGCGGACCACGATCGGCAATGCGTTGCCACTGCACGGTGGCCAGATCCTGAACCTGCGTGGCATCGAGCAGGGCCTGGAAAATTTCCAGCGCGTGCCGACCGTGACCGCCGATATCCGCATCGCGCCGGCCGAGGGCGACGCCGCTGCACCGGGCCAGAGCGACCTGATGATTGCCTGGGAGCAGCGCCTGCCGGTGCGCGCCAGCGTCAGCCTGGACGATGCGGGCAGCCGCGGCACCGGCAAGCTGCAGGCCAACGGCACGGTGTCGCTGGATAACCCGCTGGGTTTGAACGAGCTGTTCTACGTCAGCGTGGGGCGCGGGGTGTTCAACGGTGCGGGCAAGGACACCGACAGCTGGACCGCGCACTACGACGTGCCGTTCGGGTACTGGCTGTTCGGCGCGACGGCCAGCGGCTACGACTACCGCCAGACCGTGCTCGGCGCATACGAAAGCTACGACTACAGTGGCGAGAGCCGCAACGCCGAAGTCCGCGTGGATCGCCTGCTGTTCCGCAATGCCACCGTCAAGCTGAGCATGTACGGACGCGGCTGGTGGCGCGAGTCGCGCAATGCCATCGACGACACCGAGATCGAGGTGCAGCGACGGCGCACCGCCGGCTGGGAAATCGGCCTGGGCCACAAGCACTTCCTGGGGACGGCGACGCTGGATGCGAACGTGGCCTACCGGCGCGGTACCGGCGCCTTCGATGCGCTGCGTTCGCCAGAAGAGAACGCCTGGGCCTTCGATCCCGGCCTTCCGTTGGAAGGGACCTCGCGGATGAAACTGATCGTGGCCGATGCCCAGCTCAGCGTGCCGTTCCAGTGGGGCAAGCAGCGCCTGCGCTACACCGCCGCCTGGCGCGCGCAGTGGAACCGCACCCCGTTGTCGCCGCAGGACCGCTTCTCCATCGGCGGGCGTTACAGCGTGCGCGGCTTCGACGGCGAGGGTTCGCTCAGCGGTGAACGCGGGTGGACCGTGCGCAACGATCTCTCGGTCGGACTCGGCGGCGGGCAGGAGGCTTACCTGGGCATGGATTACGGACGCATCGGCGGGCCATCCACGCAATGGCAGGCCGGCGATCATCTGGCGGGCATGGCCATCGGCCTGCGTGGTGGCTGGCAACGCTTCTCGTGGGATGGCTTCATCGGTTCGCCGTTGAACAAGCCGCAGAACTACCCGACCGACTACACCACGCTGGGCTTCAGCCTGGCGTGGCGCTACTGAACCATCACAAGGACGTGTGAAATGAATCGTGTTTACCGGTTGGTGTTCAATCGTGCCCTGATGGTCTGGCAGGTGGCTTCCGAGCTTGCGGTCGGCAGCGGCGGCGGCAGTGGCGAGCGTGCGCCGGGCGAGCGCAGTGCGGCGCTGGCGCCGTTGGGGTTTGCGCTGATGTGCGCATTGGGCTGGGTCAGCCTGGTGCCGGTCGCGCAGGCGCAGGCCGGGCGAATCGTGTCCGATCCCACTGCGCCGGGTAACGAACGCCCGACCGTGCTGGCCGGGCCGAACGGCGTGCCCATGGTCAATATCACCACGCCGTCCGCCGGCGGGGTATCGCGCAACCGCTATGCGCAGTTCGATGTCGGCCCGGAAGGGGCCATCCTCAACAATGCGCGCGGGCAGACCCAGACCCAGCTCGGTGGTTGGGTGCAGGGCAATCCGTGGTTGGCCACCGGCAGCGCCAAGGTCATCCTCAACGAAGTCAACGGGCCGGCCAGCCGCCTCAATGGCTACATTGAAGTGGCCGGCCAACGCGCTGAAGTGGTCATCGCCAACCCGGCCGGCATCCAGGTCAACGGGGGTGGCTTCCTCAATGCCAGCCGGGTGACGCTCACCACCGGCACGCCGGTGTTCAAGGGCGGCGCGCTGGATGGCTACCGGGTCACGGGCGGGACGATCGACATCAGCGGCGACGGGCTGGATACCAGCCGCGTGGATTACACCGATCTGATCACCCGCTCGCTGCAGGTCAACGCCGGCATCTGGGCCAACCAGCTGCGTGCCAGCCTCGGCAACCAGCAGGTGGGCGTGGATGCCATCAGCGTGGCGGCGGCGGCCGCAACCGAAGACGCCCCGACGTTTGCATTGGACGTAGGCGCGTTGGGCGGCATGTTCGCCAACAAGATCTGGCTGGTCGGCAACGAGCATGGCGTCGGTGTGCGCAACGCCGGCACCATCGGCGCGCAGGCCGGCGAACTGGTGGTCACCGTCGATGGTCGGCTGGAGAACACCGGCGCGCTGCAGTCGAGTCAGGACGTGCGCCTGGATGTCGCGCAGGACCTGCGCAACGCCGGTACGATCGCCGCCGCCCGCGAGCTGACGGTGCAGGCGGCCGGCCAGCTCGACAATAGCGGCGGCACGCTCAATGCGCAGCGGCTGCAGGTGGCGGCCGCCACGCTGCGCAACCGCGGCGGCAGCATCGAGCAGGCCGGTGTGCAGGCGCTTGCGGTCACCGCCGGCACGCTGACCAACCGCGACGCCGGAATGATCGGCGCGCTCGACAGCGTGGCCACGGACAACAGCGGCAGCGAACCCGGCAGTGGGACCGGCAACGGCACTTCCACGCCGAGCCCCGGCGATGGCGGCACCGCGACGCCGGGCGCAGGCACCGGCAGCACGCCCGCCCCGGTCACCACGCCCACCCCGGCAGCGCCGCTGGCCGCCGGTGCAGTGAGCATCGCCGGCAGCCTGGACAACGACGGCGGCAGCATCGCCAACGGCGGTACGACCTCGCTGGTCGCGGCCAACGGGCTGGACAATGGCGGCGGCCGCATCGGCGTGTCGTCGCTGCAGGCATCCGGTGAGCTGGTCAACGATGCGGGCACCCTGCAGGTGCACGGCAATGCCAACGTGCGCGCGGGCACCTTGTCCAACCAGCAGGGCACGCTCAGCGTGGCCGGGCTGCTGGAACTGGAAGCACAGTCGCTGGACAACCGCGGCGGCGAGCTGCACCACGGCGGCACCAGTGCCGCGTCGTGGACCGTGCACGGCGAGGTGAACAACGACAAGGGCCTGCTGGTCTCCAACGCCGAGCGCCTGCTGCTCCACGTGGGCAACGTCAGCAATGCGGGCGGACGCATCGAGCATGCCGGCAAGGACAGCCTGATGTTGTACACCCAGTCGTGGACCGGTGCGGCTGGCAGCCTGCGGACAGGCGGTCGCCTGGACTGGTCGGCCGGCACCATCGACATGCACGGCGGCACGCTTAGCGCCGACCGCTTCCAGATCATCGCCTCGGCGTTGGACAACCGCGGCGGCACCCTGCTGTCGCTGGGCAACCAGGGCAGCGCGGTGCGTGCCGCGCGCCTGGACAACCGCGATGGCGGCAGCATCGCCGCCAACAGCCACCTCACGCTCGACACCCRCGTGCTCGACAACAGCAAGGGGCTGATCCAGCAGGCCGGCGATGGCACGCTGCGCATCCATGCCGATACGCTGGAGGGCAGCGAAGGTCGCTTGCTGAGCAACGGGGCGCTGAGCCTGTCCGGCGGCCAGCTCGATCTCAGCGGCGGCACCACGACCGCCCAACAGATCACGGTCGACGCCGACACCCTGCGCAACGTCGGCGGCCAGCTCACCTCGCTGGGTACCAGCGCGCTGCAGTTGAGCCTGCGCACCGCGCTGGACAACCGCAACGGCGCCGTGGCCAGCAATGCAGGGCTGCAGATCGACGCGGGTCGCATCGACAACCAGAAGGGCGCGTTGCTGGGTGCCGGCACGCACGGCAGCACAGTGCGCGTGCGTGGCGACCTGGACAACCGTGGCGGCACGCTGTCCTCCAATGGTGACCTGCAGGTGCAGGCCCAGCAGCTGCTCAACCAGGGCGGCAACGTGCTGGCAGCCGAAGGCGGGCACCTGCAGGTGACGACCCGTGGCCTGCTGGACACCTCCGGCGGTGGCCGCGTGGCCGGCACCGGTGACATGACCCTGCACGCCGGCCGCTTGGACAATACCGGCGGTGCGATCGAACACGCCGGCGATGGCAGCCTGCACATCACCGCCGACACCCTGCACGGCGCCGGCGGACGCATCCTCAGCCTGGGCGCGCTGCAGCTGGACGGTGGCGAACTGCTGCTCGGCACGGCCAGTACCACCCAGGCCGAGACCGTCAGCGTCCACGCCGACACCCTCAGCACCGCTGGCGGCACCCTCAGCGCGACCGGCAACGGCGTGCTCGACCTGCACCTCACCGGTGCCCTGGACAATCGCGGTGGCAGCATCGCGGGCAATGGCGCCATCGCGCTGCAGGCCGCCAGCGTAGCCAACCAGAAGGGCGCGCTCAGCGCGGCCGGCGACGCGACCAGTACGTGGACGGTCAGCGGCGTGCTGGACAACGCCGAGGGCGTGATCGCCAGCAATGCGGATGCATTCACGATCAATGCCGGGCACCTGATCAACACCGCCGGCACCATCAGCCATGCCGGCGACAGCGGTCTTCAACTGCACACCGATCGGCTTGATGGCAGCGCGGGCACCCTGGTCAGCAAGGGTGCCCTGACCGTGCGCGCCACCGAATTGGACCATCGCAACGCCACCCTCGGCGCCGACCGCGTGGACCTCCAGGCCACCCACCTGGACAACCGCGCGGGCCGCATCGTGGCCAGCGGCAGCGGCGCCAGCCAGATCCTCGCCGAGGAACTCGACAATGCCGGCGGCACCGTGGCCAGCAACGGCGACCTGTTGCTGCAGGCGACCACCTTCGACAACACCGCAGGCACCGTCCAGCACGCCGGTGACGGCACATTGCAGATCGACGCGCAGACCCTGCTGGGCCAGCGCGGCACCGTGCTCAGCAACGGCGCGCTGAGCGTGACCGGGCAGGGCACCGACCTGCGCGAGGCCATCACCTCCGCGCGCGCGATCAGCATCGATACCGGCACCCTGACCACCGCCGGGGGCACGCTCACCGCCACCGGGGACCAGGCCCTGCGATTGACCGTGCAGAGCACGCTGGACAACCGTGGCGGCAATATCGGCGGCAACGGTCTGCTCAACCTGTCGGCGCAGCAGTTCTTCAACCAGAAGGGGAGTGTGCAGGCGGCAGGCAGCGGCCACTCCACGCTGGATATCGCGCAGGCACTGGACAACCAGCAGGGCCGCATCCTGCTCGGCGGCAGCGGCGTGCTCAGGGCTGCCAGCCTGGACAATCGTGGCGGCACCGTGCACGCCGCCGGCAGCGGCTTGACCGTCACGGTCGACGGCCGCCTGGACAACAGCGCGCAGGGCCTGCTCTCCAGCACCGCCGCGCTGGCGCTGGATGCGGGCGCGCTCGACAACCACGGCGGCGCCGTCTTCGCAGGCACCACGTTGCAGCTGGACACCACCAGCGCGCTGGACAACGCCGGCGGCGTCATCCAGTCCACCGATGCGATGCAGCTGCGTGCCTCGGGCCTGTCCAACCAGCTGGGCAAGATCATCGGCGGCGCGGTCGACATCGACACGCGCGGCTACGCGCTGGGCAACCAGAGCGGCACCATCGGCAGCCAGACCGGCGCGCTGCAGATCCGCAGCGGTGCGCTGGACAACAGCGGCGGCCGCCTGCAGTCGCAGACCCAGCTGACCGTGGATGTCGGCGCCAACGCCCTGACCAATACTGCATCGGCCAGCAATGGYGGCATCCTCGCTGGCGGCGGCCTGCGCATCGATGGCGGCTTCCTCGACAACCGTGGYGGCGTGCTGCTGGCCCAGGGCGATGCGCTGCTGAAGCTGGCCAGCGTCGACAACAGTGGTGGCGGTGCACTGACCAGCGCCGCCGACCTGTCGCTGGAGGCATCGACGTTGAACAACGCTGCCGGCCGCGTGCAGGCCGGCCGCGATCTCGATCTCAGCCTGGGCGGCGCGCTCGACAACCAGGGCGGCGCCGTTGCCGCCGGCCAGACGCTGACGCTCAAGGCCAGCAGCGTCGACAACCGCAACACCCGCACCAGCGACAACACCCTTGGCCTGCAGGCCGGCCAGTTGCAGTTGGATGCGCAATCGTTCGACAACCGCCATGGCCAACTGCTGACCGATGCCGGCAGCCGCATCCAGCTCGGCGCGGGCCTGGACAACGCCAATGGCCTGATCTCGGCCGGCGCCAGCCTGGACATCGGCGCCGACGTGGTCAGCAACAGTGCCGGCCTGCTGCGCTCGGACGGCAACCAGAGCCTGACCGCGCGCGCGCTGACCGGCGACGGCCAGCTGCACTCCCAGCGTGATGCCACGCTGACCCTGCAGGAAGGTATGGTCCTCAATGGCGAGCTGATCTCCAACGGCACGCTCACGCTGACCACCGCGGGCGATCTGTCCAACCAGGGCATCCTGCGCGCCGGCAACCTCGACCTCAACGCGCGCAACATCGACAACATCGCCGGCGCGGAAATCACCAGCCAGGGCACCACCCACCTCGGCGCCAGCGGGCAGCTCACCAATCGCGGCTTGATCGACGGCGTGGTCACCCACCTGGAAGCGGGTACGCTCGACAACGTCGGCACGGGCCGCATCTATGGCGACCACGTGGCGATCTCCGCCGGCACCGTGCGCAACCGTGCCGAGACCGCGAACGGCGCCACCCGCGTGGCCACCGTCGCCGCGCGTGAGCGCCTGGACATGGGCGTTGGCCAACTGATCAACACCGACAAGGGGCTGATCTACAGCGGCGGCGATGCTGCCATTGGTGGAACGTTGGGGGCCGATCGCCTGGCCGCGGGCGTGGCGGGGCGCATCGACAACCTCAGTTCGGTCATTGATGTGGACGGTGATCTCACGATCAATGCCCAGGCAGTCAACAACATCCGCGAGAACGTGGTCGTCACCGAAACCACCAAGGTGGAAGCCCCGGTACGCATGGACCGGCCTTCGTGGTGGCGCAACGGCAACAATGGCACCTCCGATATCCGCAGTACCAGCCATTACAGCGCCCATGAGGTGTATTACCTCAACCCTGCCGACATTCTCGAGGACGAGCCGCATATCACGCCGGATGGGTTCACCGTACACCGTGCCGTGGTGCGACTGACAGCGCAGACCAGCGCTTACTTCTTCGGTCGTGGTGGATTGTACGCAGCGTCCGGTGAGCGTTCGCGATTGAACGTGCAGGACGGCACCGTCACCCTGTATTACGTCGGCCGTCAGGACAACCAGGTCAATCCGGACCAGGTCACCAGTGGTGCGGACGATCCGTTCACCGAGCTGAGCGCGCTCCACCCCGATTCGACACCGTTCCGCTACGTCGAGGACAACCTGACGTACTCCAGCGCCTACGGCACCTGCACCACCGACTGCGTGCAGCTGTGGACGTACAAGGACTACGATCCCGACCGGACCCTGACCGGCCCGCAGTTCTCGGGCGGAAGTTCCACCAGTGGCAACGAGCAGTACCGCATCGCCACCCGTACCGTGACCGAGGATCTGCTGGCACCGGGAGCCRGTGCGGATGCGGTCATCCGCTCAGGCGGTGCGATGCACATCGGCACCGACAGCCTCGAAAACCGCTACGGCAGCATCGCCGCAGGCGGCAACCTGCAGGTCACCGGTCTGACCGCGACGGCGAAAGTCACCAATCTGGCGCAGACGCTGCACCGGACACACGCGTTCAACAACGTCAGCCGGACCTTCGGCGGCGACACCATTACCTGGAGCAATCCGTCCATTTCCGAGGTGACCGGAAAGATCGGCGGCAGCATCACCAGTGGTGGCACGTTGAGCATCGACGTCGGTGACCTGAGCAACCTCAACCAAGGGCGCGACGCCCCCAACGTGCAGGATGGGGCGGCAATGGCCAACCTCAACGTGCAGGGGCCCAGGACGCTGGACGGGGCGGGCACAGGAGGAGCGCAGGGGCCGGGCCATGCGTCCGGCACAGAGGCCGGGCGCGCGCAGGCGCAGTCGGCTGATGCGGCAGGCAGTAGCCAGGGCGGTGCCGTGGGGGGCGTGGCCAACAATGGCGCGGTGTCTGGTGGGCGCGTGGTGGCTGCTGCCGGTGATTCCCCAGACCGCGTTGCGATGGGCGCACCGGACACCCGCGCACCCAACGCCAGCCTGTTCAACGTCAACCCCAATGGTGGCAGCTACCTTGTCGAAACCGACCCGAACTACACAGACCGAAAGACCTGGCTGAGTTCGGACTACCTGCTTGGTCAGATGGGTTACTCACCCGATGCCGTGCAGAAACGCCTGGGCGATGGCTTCTACGAACAGAAGCTGGTACGCGAGCAGATCGGTGAATTGACCGGGCGCCGCTACGTCGGCAACTTCCAGGACGATGAAACACAGTACCGGGCGCTGCTCGAAGCCGGTGCGACGGTTGCCAGGGAATGGGGCCTGCGCCCCGGCGTGGCACTGACCGAAGCCCAGATGGCGCAGCTCACCAGCGACATCGTCTGGCTGGTCGAACAGACCATCACCCTGCCCGACGGCAGCACCACCACCGCGCTGGTGCCGCAGGTCTATCTACGCCTGCGCCCGGGCGACCTCAACGAGCAGGGCGCATTGCTGGCCGGCGCCAACGTCGACATCACTCTGGGCAATGGTCTGGTCAACACCGGTGAGATCGCCGGCCGCCGGCTGGTTACCATCGACGCAGGCAGCATCGAGCACCTTGGCGGCAGCATCTCCGGGCAGTACGTGGGGCTGGCATCGGGCAAGGACATTCTTATCTCCGGTGCCAGCGTCACCGCCACCGACGCGCTGTCGGTGCAGGCCGCAGGCAATGTCACCGTCGCATCCACCGTGGAAACCTTCACCGGCAAAGGTACGTCGCGGCATGAGATCACAACGCTGGATCGCGTGGCCGGCCTCTACGTAACCAATCCCGGCGGGGAAGGGGTGCTGTCGGTGGTCGCCGGTGGCGATATCAGCCTGCAGGCTGCGCAGATCCTCAATGTGGGCGCAGACGGCATCACCCAGCTGGCGGCAGGCGGCAGTCTGGATGTGGGTGCACTGGCGCTCGGGCAGCGTAGCGACGCCACCTTTGATGACCGCAACCATGTGCGCAGCAGCCAGACCACCCATGCTGTGACCACCGTGCAGGGCAGCGGCGACGTGGTGCTGGCTGCAGGCAGGGACATCAACCTTGCCGCCGCGCAGATCAAGGCGGACGGCGGCATGGCCCTGCAGGCGGGTGGTGACATCAACAGCCAGGCGCTGGTGGACAGCACCGCGCGTGATTTCAGCAATGCGGGCAAGCGCAGTTCGCTGCAGGTCACCCAGCGTGACGAGACCGTGCGAGGCAGCCAGCTGTCGGCGGGCGACAACCTGCTGCTCACTGCGGGCCGCGACGTCACTCTCACCGCAGCCCAGGTCGCCAGTGCCGAAGGCGCGGTGAGCGTGGCCGCCGGCCGTGACGTGAACCTGCTCTCGGTCAACGAAGCGCATGACTACAGCCTGGACAGCGTCGACAAGAAGAAGAAAACGCTCTCCAGCACCACCACTACCCGACACGC
>NZ_JBFULB010000028.1:0-35984 GCF_056400545.1 Stenotrophomonas sp. P5_A8
GACCAACGGTCCGCTCTACTGCGATCGTCGGACCAACGGTCCGCTCTACGCATGGTTGCGTTGCCGGCTCCCCAGCCGACAAAGCGGCGACGATGACGAAGGTGGGAGGGAGGTCCTTCGTCATCGTCGCCTGTTGCTCAGTTGGCGTAGTACATCTGGTATTCGAGCGGGTGGGTGGCGGCGCGGAAGCGGGTCACTTCCTGCATCTTCAGCGCGATGTAGCCATCGATGAAGTCGTCGCTCATCACGCCACCGGCCTTGAGGAACTCGCGATCCTTGTCCAGCGCTTCCAGGGCCTGGTCCAGCGAGGAGCAGACCTGCGGGATCAGCTTCTCTTCTTCCGGCGGCAGGTCGTACAGGTCCTTGTCGCTCGGTGCCCCCGGGTCGATCTGGTTCTTGATGCCGTCCAGGCCGGCCATCATCAGCACGGTGAAGGTCAGGTAGCCGGACTGGATCGGATCGGGGAAGCGCATTTCGATGCGGCGCGCCTTCGGGTTGGACACCCACGGAATGCGGCACGAGGCCGAGCGGTTGCGGGCCGAGTAGGCCAGCATCACCGGGGCTTCAAAGCCCGGGACCAGGCGCTTGTAGCTGTTGGTGCCGGAGTTGGCAAAGGCATTGATGGCCTTGGCGTGCTTGAAGATGCCGCCGATGTACCACAGCGCCAGCTGGCTCAGGCCGCCGTAGCCGTCGCCGGAGAACAGGTTGGTGCCGCCCTTGGACAGCGACTGGTGCACGTGCATGCCGCTGCCGTTGTCGCCGACGATCGGCTTGGGCATGAAGGTGGCGGTCTTGCCGTTGCGGTGGGCGACGTTCTTGATGACGTGCTTCATGCGCAGCAGTTCGTCGGCCTTCTGCACCAGGGTGCTGAACTTGGTGCCGATTTCGCACTGGCCGGCGGTGGCTACTTCGTGGTGCTGCACTTCCACTTCGATGCCGACCTGTTCCAGGGTCTTGCACATTTCAGCGCGCAGGTCGTGCAGCGAGTCGGTCGGCGGAACCGGGAAGTAGCCGCCCTTCACCGCAGGACGGTAACCACTGTTGGCGCCGTCGTACTTGTCGCCGGTGCTCCAGGCGGCTTCTTCGGAATCGATCTTGAAGAAGGTGTGGCCCATGTCGTTGGCAAAGCGGACCGAGTCGAAGATGAAGAACTCCGGCTCCGGGCCGAAGAAGGCCTGCTCGGCGATGCCGGAGGACTTCAGGTACGCCTCGGCGCGCTTGGCGATGCCGCGCGGGCAGCGGCCGTACGGCTGCATGGTGGCCGGGTCGAGGATGTCGCAGCTGATCACCAGGGTCGGGTCGGCGTAGAACGGGTCGATGTAGGCGCTGGTCGGGTCCGGAAGCAGGACCATGTCCGATTCGTTGATGCCCTTCCAACCGGCGATGGAGCTGCCATCGAACATCTTGCCTTCTTCAAACAGCGACGGCTCGACGATGCTCACCGGGAAGGTGACGTGCTGTTCGATACCGCGCATGTCGACGAAACGCAGGTCGATGAACTCGATCTGGTTGTCCTTGATCAGCTTCTCAACGTTTTCCACGGACATCGGTGAAACCCTCGGATGGATGATTGCGTAGGTTGATAGAGCAATCGCCGTGCCAACTTTTCCATTTTCACAAGTCGTTGATTTTGTTGGCCTGGCACGGCACCGGGCGCGGAACCCTGCGCACCACGATGGTGCAACGGCCCCACCACGCACACATTTGGTGCGGCGTTTGATGTTTTATGCTCTACCGCGATTTCACCCATTCCGAGCCCCAGCATCCCGATGTCCGACCTGCTCTCCGCCCTCCTGTTGGGCATCCTCGAAGGCCTCACCGAATTCCTGCCGATCTCCAGCACCGGCCACCTGCTGATCGCCCAGCATTGGCTGGGCGCGCGCTCGGATTTCTTCAACATCGTCATCCAGGCCGGCGCGATTCTGGCCATCACCCTGGTGTTCCGCCAGCGCCTGTGGTCGTTGGCCACCGGCCTGCACGAGCGCGCCAACCGCGACTACGTGATGAAGCTGGGCACCGCCTTCCTGGTCACCGCGATCGTCGGCCTGCCGGTGCGCCTGGCCGGCTGGGAACTACCCGAAACGGTCACCCCGGTGGCCTGGGCGCTGATCATCGGCGGCATCTGGATGATCCTGGTAGAGACCTACAGCGCGCGCCTGCCCGACCGCGATGAAGTCACCTGGAAGGTGGCCATCCTGGTCGGCCTGGCGCAGGTGGTGGCCGGGGTGTTCCCGGGCACGTCGCGCTCGGCGGCGGCGATCTTCATCGCGATGCTGTTCGGCCTGAGCCGGCGCGCGGCGGCCACCGAGTTCGTGTTCCTGGTCGGCATCCCGACCATGTTCGCGGCCAGCGGCTACGCGTTCATGGAAATGGCCAAGGACGGCAAGCTTGGCAACGAGAACTGGACCGACGTCGGCGTGGCCTTCCTTGCCGCTGCCGTCACCGGTTTCGTCGTAGTGAAGTGGCTGCTGGGTTATATCAAGTCGCACAAATTCACCGCGTTCGCGGCGTATCGCATCGCACTCGGTGCCGCGCTGCTGCTGTGGTTGCCTGCTGGCAACTGAACACGGCCGGCGCGCGCCAACCCCGTTTCGCGTATCACCCCGTTTTTCCACGGGTTCCCAAGGAGATGTCCATGAACCGCACCCGCACCCTGATGCTGATCCTGCCGCTGGCCCTGATGGCCGCCTGCAGCAACCCGTCCACCCCGGCCCCCGCCGGTCCCGGTGGCGATGACCTGGCGCCGGCACCGACCGCCGCTGCCGATGCCAAGGCCGTGGAGAAACTGGACGTGCAGCGCCTGCAGGGCAACCACTGGCTGCTGGACAGCGCTACCGATGCCGGCGGCAAGCGCGTGGATGCGCTGTTCGCGCGCGGCGACAAGCCGGTCACGCTGGACTTCAAGGACGGCCGCCTGTCGGTCGGCAATACCTGCAACCGGATGGGTGGCGGCTACACGCTGGCCGATGGCACGCTGACCGTCTCGCCGATGGCCTCGACCATGATGGCCTGCACCGACAAGGCGCTGATGGCGCTGGACCAGGCCGTGGGCTCGCGCCTGGAAGGCGCGCTCAAGGCCGAACTGGCCGGCCAGGGCCAGCTGACCCTGCACAACGCCGCCGGCGACGTGCTGGTGTTCAACCCCGAGCCGACCGCGGAAACCCGCTACGGCGGTGAAGGCGAAACGGTGTTCATCGAAGTGGCCGCGCAGACCAAGCCGTGCTCGCATCCGATGATCCCGAACATGCAGTGCCTGCAGACCCGCGAAGTGTCGTTCGACGACAAGGGCCTCAAGCAGGGCACGCCGGGCGCGTTCGAGAACTTCTACGGCACCATCGAGGGCTACACCCACRAAGACGGCGTGCGCAACGTGGTGCGGGTGAAGCGCTACAAGATCGCCAGCCCGCCCGCCGACGGTTCCTCGCTGGCGTACGTGCTGGACATGGTGGTCGAGTCGGAAAAGAAGTAACCGGCAGGTACCGGCCGTTGGCCGGTACGCGGCCAGAGCGGCACGCACGCGCCGCAAAAGAGGAAGGGCGGCCAAGGGCCGCCCTTCGTCGTTACCAGGTAGTGCCGGCCGTTGGCCGGCTCCTCGCATATCTCCCCGGAGGTTCATGAGGAGCCGGCCAGCGGCCGGCATTATTCGGCATCGCGCGAGGGCGTTGGCTGGACGCCGATCAGGCCAATGCCGGGTTCAACGTGTAGGTGCCATGCAGCGCCGCTTCGGCCAGCACGTGGCCGTGCATCGCACGGTGCACATCGGCGCCGGTGAACGGGGTGGGCAGGTCCAGCTGCGCCACGTCGAGGGCGAACACACGGAAGAAATACCGGTGCATGCGCGCGTCGTTGAACGGCGGGTACGGGCCGTCATAGCCCAGGTACTGCCCGGCCATGTCCGGATTGCCGGCGAACCAGCCGGTGAAATCATTCAGGCCCTGGCGCGCGCCGGCGGGTCCGGCCGGTGCGGTTTTGCCCTTGACCGTGAAGCCCTCGCTGCAGCTGCCGGCGGCGATGTCGTGCACGCTGGCAGGGATGTCGGCCATCGCCCAGTGCACGAAATCCGCGCGCGGCTGGTCGCGCGGCACGCTGCAATCGTGGCGACCGACCGTTTCCGGCACCGTCGGCACGTCCGGGTCGATGCACAGCAACGCGAACGAACGGGTGCCCTCGGGCACCTCGCTCCAGGCCAGCTGCGGGTTGCGGTTGGCGGCGAAACCGTTGGCATCGCCGGCGGCGAATTCGGCCGCGATCGGCTGGCCGTTGTGGAAGCTGGTACTGCTCAGGCGCATGGGAGAGTCCTCACTGTTCCGGGTAACCAAGGCGAACGGCGACCGGGGTCAACAACGCGAACGCCGGGGCCATCAGCTCGCGGTAGTGGCGCCATTCCCCACTCGGCATGCGCGGTGGGCCCAGCGTCGGCGCCGGCGGCAGGCGCGTGCCGAGCAGCCGGCCCAGATGCTCGGCCATCACCGCCGGATCGTTGCCGATGTCGTCGATGCGCACCAGCGCGTGCGGGTACAGGTCCTGTTCGTGCAGGGTGGCCACCTGCGTCAGCGCGCGGGCCAGCCACTCGGCCGCCTCGTTGATGGAGGTCACCGCCAGCGGTGCCGGCGCGCCGTTGGCCAGCCAGTGCAGCAGCATGTCGCGCGGGTCGCGCAGCACCAGCAGCAGGCGGCCTTCGGGCAGCTGCGGGCGCAGCGCCCACAGCAGGGCGTTGTCCCACCACAGCAGCCAGTCGATCAGGTTGGCGTCGGCCAGACCGCGCGACGGCATCTGCTCACGCCACTGCTCCACCAGCCGCTCCGGGCTGAGTTTGCCGGTCGAGAGGTCCTGCAGGGTGTGGTAATTCTGGAAGGCGTCGTCGGGCGGATTGGGCCCGTAGCGGTCGCCACGCAGCACCGGGCTGGCGGCGGCGATCGCGGCGATCACCCGCTCCACGCCGGAGCCGGGCGCGCCCCAGACGAACATCGGGCGGGCGGTGTTGTCTTCGCTGATCGTGCCGATCTCCGGCCAGCTCAGCGGGGCCTTGGCCTGCGGCGGCAGCGGCAGGCGCTGGCTGGCCTCGGCCACGTGCAGCTCGACCCACGTGCGCAGGGCATCGGCGTGCTGGCCGGCCTCGTGCTGCACCGACCCCAGCCACGCGCGCAGGCTCGGCTTGGCGGCGTCCTCGGCGGTGTCATGGATGGCCTGCACGCGCGCCACTGCAGCAGCAGGGTCGCGCGCCATCAGCGCCTCGACGATGCGGGTTTCGCCGCTGGCGCGGCCCGGTTCGATGGCCACGATGCGCCGTGCCACGGCTTCGGCGGCGTCGTTCTCGCCGGCCATGTCGTGCAGGCGCAGGCGCGTTTCCATCGCCGGCAGGTGCTCGGGCATGGCCTGCAGCCAGCGCTCGGCCACCGCGACCGATCCGGCACTGCCCACCGCTTCGATGGACAGCCGTGCCAGCCACAGGTCGTGCAGCTGCGGGTGGGTCTCCAGCAGCGCATCGAGGGTGTCACGCGCCTGCTGTTCGCGGCCCAGGCGCTGCCAGGCCATCAGCAGCAGCTGCAGGGTCTGGCGATCGGCGGGGGTCTGCTCCAGCACCGGCAGCAGGTGTTCCAGTGCCTGCAGCGGCTGCCCGGACTGCAGCTCCAGCTCGCCGGCCAGGCGGCGCATGGCCGGGGTGTCGCCCTCGGCCGTGGCCAGGATCTGGCGCATGGTCGCTGCGGCGCCATCGGTGTTGCCCTGGCGGACCTGCAGCTGCACCAGCAGGCCCTGCAGCGACGTCAGTGCGGGGCTGAGGTCCAGCACGCGGCGGAACGCCTGCTCGGCGAAGGCCAGCATGTCCTTGCCCAGGTAGGCAAAGCCCAGCGCGTACAGCACCCGCGGATCGTTGGGCAGGGCCTGGGCGGCGGCCGACAGCAGGGCCACCGCGCGGTCGCCCTCGCCGCGGCGCAGCGCGATCATGCCGTTCAACGCGGCCAGCTCGGGGTGGTCTTCATCCACGCGGCTGGCGGTGCGGGTGATCTTCTCGGCCTCGTCCACGTCGTTGCGGGCCAGCGCCATGTGCGCCTGCATCAGGTAGGCGGTCAGCTCGTTGGGGTTGAGCGTGGCGGTGCGGTCCAGCGCCGAACCGGCCGCCTCGAACTGGCGCAGCGCCAGCAGCAGGCCGGCGTGCTGCAGGTGCAGATCGGGGTTGTCCGGGGCCAGCGCCAGCGCCTGTTGCAGGCTGTCCAGGGCGGCATCGAACTGGCCCTGTTGTTGCAGCGACAGGGCCAGCCAGCGGTGCGCCTGCGGCTGCTCCGGCTCGGCACTGGTCCATTGCCGCGCAAGCTGCACGGCTTCGTCGGCCGCATTGCGGCGCAGGGCTTGGAGAATCTTGTCTTGCATGACGGTCCAGCTTGGGGTCAAACCCCGATTGTAGAACACGTCATGCGGCGCACCGTGGTCGGGGTGCCCAACCCCCGGGCGAGGTCAGCCGACGGTTTCGATGCGCAGGCGCTGCGCGACCCAGCGCTCGGAGAAACCATCGCCTCGCCAGTTCTCCAGGAAGCCGCAATGGCCGCCCCACGGGGCGATTTCCAGGTGGGCGTGGGCGGGCAGGCGCCAGCCGTTGAAGGTGGCGAAGGGGATGACCGGGTCATCCTTGGCCATCAGGATGTCGGCCGGCACGGTCAGCTCGGCCAGGCGGTCGCCGGCGATCGAGTAGCCATCGAAGTAGGCCTGCAGCGAGCCGAAATCGGTATGGTGCTCGACCAGCCACGCGGTGAGCGCGCGGATGTCGAGCTTGAGTACCTGGTCGTCCCAATCGCTCAACTCGGGGAACAGATCACGCTTGCGCCGCAGCGAGCCGGCCCACTTGCGGCGGAAGTACCAGTCATACATCGCCGGGCCGTTCTCGATGCTCTCCATGGTGATGGCCGGATCGAGCACCGGGCAGACCGAGGCCACCCGGCGCAGCGGGACGCCGGCAGAAGGT
Source organism: Stenotrophomonas sp. P5_A8 (assembly GCF_056400545.1). Lineage (NCBI taxonomy): Bacteria > Pseudomonadati > Pseudomonadota > Gammaproteobacteria > Lysobacterales > Lysobacteraceae > Stenotrophomonas > Stenotrophomonas sp. P5_A8. The sequence goes on from NZ_JBFULB010000028.1 coordinate 6,959, forward strand.
GCGCGCAGCGCCAGGCGCAGCACGAAGTTGCCGCCCAGCGAATAGCCGGCCGCCACCAGCGGCAGCTGCGGCCAGCGCCGGGCGATGTCACCGGCGGCCTGCACCACTTCATCGATGCGGTTGGAATGGAAGATGCCGGGATTGAGGTGATGGGTGTTGCCGTGGTCGCGGAAGTTCAGCCGGACCACGTCGAAGCCCTCTTCGAGCATGCGCGCGGCGGTCATGCGCATGTAGCTGGACTCGGCGCTGCCTTCCCAGCCGTGCAGCAGCAGCGCCATGCCGATCGGCTCGCGGCCCTGGACATGGCTGTGCCAGCCCTGCAGCCGCACGCCCTGGCCGCCGTCCAGGATCAGTTCTTCGGTGACCGCGCCGGTGGCGGCCAGCAACGTCAGCCCACGCTGCATGCGCATGCGGCTGGAGCTGAGCATGGACTGCAGGTGCGGATTGCGCAGCCAACGCGGCGGGAGGTAGTCGGCAGCGGTCAACATGGGCGGCAGACTGCTCCCGGCTGCGACGCTGGCGCGTGAAGGGCCGCCATGCACTACTCGGCGGACATCGCCGCCAGGATGCGCGCACGCGAGGTTTCCGCGATGCGGCGACGGCCTTCCAGATCCTGGGTTCCGATGGGCGCCAGAAAATGTACTTCGGCACGGCGTGCCGGTTCCCCCAGCAGGCGCAGGAAATTGGCGAAGAAGCTCTCGCCCGGGCCGAACGCTACGATGGCCTGGGCATCGCCACGCCAACCGTAACGCAGCGCCACCGGCTGCACCGGGACCTGGGCTTCGACCGCTGCCTGGAAGATGCGCGCATGGAACGGGCCCACATCATGGCCACCACGGGTACGCCCTTCCGGGAACACGCCCACCGCCTTGCCCTCGCGCAGGCGCACCACCATTTCCTGCATGACCCCACCGAGCGACTCGGTACTGCCGCGCTGGTGGAAGATGGTCTGGCCGCGCGCGGCCAACCAGCCGACCACCGGCCAGCTGGCAATCTCGCGCTTGGCCACAAAGCCCATCATGCGCTGGCTGTGCAGCATGTTGATGTCGACCCAGCTGACGTGATTGGCCACGAACAGCACCGCGCCCGGCAGCGGCGTACCGATCCGGTGCAAGCGGAAGCCGAAGATCCACATCAGGCCAGTGGACCAGAGGTTCACCGCGGCATGTTCGAACAGGCGGCTGCCCACGCGCATGCGTCCCCACGGCGGCAGCATGGCGATCAGCAAAATCGGCAGGAACAGCAACAGGTGGACCAGCAGCAGCGGTACGCGGTACAGATAACGGCACACACGCGCCACGCCGCCACGTGAGGCCGGGGTGGGGGAAGTCATCTGCGCACGATACCCGAGCGCCGCAGGCTCTGCCAGCCGAAAACGGACAAATCGATGGCAATGCAGGGCCAGACGCCGCAGGCGGTCAAGCGGGTGCCCGGTTGCGGCACGGCGCCGGCGCCGACCATGCGCTGGCGCACTGGGATGGCCGGCGCAACACAGCATCCACGCGTTGGATCGATCAGCCGGGGCGGACCGCCGGCACCACGGCCAGGGTCAACCGCGAGGTGCACACCAGGCGTCCGCCGTCGTCTTCGATACGGATGTCCCACACCTGCGTGCTGCGGCCCACGTGCACCGCACGCGCCGTGCCGGTGACCACGCCGCTGCGCATCGCACGGATGTGGTTGGCGTTGATCTCCAGGCCCACGCAGACCTGCGCGCGGGTATCCACGCACAGGTTGCCGGCGCTGCTGCCGAGGGTTTCGGCCAGCACCACCGACGCACCGCCGTGCAGGATGCCGTAGGGCTGGCGGGTGCGTTCGTCGACCGGCATGGTCGCGCTGATCCAGTCGTCCCCTGCTGCGGTGAAGGCGATGCCGAGGTGTTCGATCAGGGTGTTGCGGCTGAGTGCGTTGAGTGCCTCGATCGACACCGCTTCGCGGAATACCTGGGCCATGCGGCGTCTCCGTGCGACGAGAAAATTACAGGATGGGCACCAGGCCGGCGCCGAAGGCGGTCAGCATGCGCACCAGCAGCCACTTCGGGCCGACGTTGACCTCGGGGAAGTCACCGACCGAGACGTAGCAGGTGTGGAAATCCTTGTCCTGGCGACGCAGCGGTTCGGGACAGTTCGGACCGGGCTGGAATTCGTAATCGGTGGCGTAGCGCCACGGCCAGAAATCCAGCACCGGCAGGGCTTCGGACGCCTTGCCGACGCTGTAGTTCAGGCCCGACAGCACCGGCGGCTTGATCCGCGGCGCGACCGTCCACGAGKTCTGCGGGTGGATGTCGCGCAGGATGCTCTGGGCCAGGGCCTCGGCGAACACCGGGTCGTCGATGATCACCGCGCCTTCGGTGTTGTAGTTCTCGCTGCGCGGGTCGAAGTTGTGCGTGCCGATCACGCCGATGCGGCGGTCCACCACCATCGACTTGGCATGCAGGCCCATGCGCGCGCCGGTACGGGTGACCGGTAGCGGCTTGTTGACCGCCTTGGTGCCCAGGAACGAGGGCCGGGTTTCGGCACGCAGTACGCGACGTTCGACCACGCTGCCGTCGGTGCGGCGGCGCGCGGCCGGTCCAGGCGTGGGCTGGCGCCGGACCGGGTCGGCCGCGGCAGCGGTGCCCGGAGCAGTGCCGAGGTCCACCGGGGGGCTGGCATCGGCACTGCGGCGGTTGCCGCTGCCGGCGTTGCCGCGCGCGTTGCTGCCGGCGGCACTGCCCCCGATCAGGCTACTGCGCTTGCCGTCCGAGGCGGGCGCCTCGCCCAGCGGGGCCGGCAGCAGGTTGCGGTAATCGACCGGGGCATCCAGCGGGAACGGCTTGAACTCGTAAAGGTTGAAGCCCAGCTCGCGCATGTTGCGGCGTTTGTACTTGTAGGACAGCGCGTAGACGATCGGGTTGTCGGTGGCCGCCAGGCTGTTGGTGGAGACCACGATGCGCGGCGGCTGTTCGCGCTTGCGCAGGTCGCGGAACAGCTTGCGCGCCGGCTTGGACAGCACCAGGTAGGGCGTCTGCAGCAGCACTTCGGTCTGCGCGCTGGCGATCAGCGCATCCAACTGCGGCTCGGTGACGTGCTGGCCGTTGGTCGGTTGGTTGGGGCGTTCGCGGCGATGCTTGCGCGGCAGATCGGCGACATAGCGCACCGAGGCCACCGCCAGGGCGGTATCCACGAACGCACGGCTGACGTAGCCCGGGTCGTTGGCCTCGTCGCTGACCCGCTGCAGCCGCTGCGGATTGCGGTAGTCGGGCACCGGCATCTGCGGCGCGCCGGTCTTGAGCAGGGCGGCGCCGACATCGTTGAGGCGTTCGGCCGGGACACTGCGCGGGGCGCGCCAGAACGCGTCGAAGTTGGTCGCCATCTCGCGCACTTCCGGCCCGGCCACCAGCACGTCGCGGTCGCGGAAGTTGTATTCGCTGTCCCAGTCGTAATAGTCGTCCTGGTAGTTGCGTCCACCGACCACGCCGAGCGCATCGTCGATCACCAGCAGCTTGTTGTGCATGCGCTGGTTGAAGCGGCGGAAGCAGCACAGCACGCTGGCGGCGTAGTCGACGTAGTTCAGCCGCGCCTTGCCGAAGGTCGGGTTGTAGACGCGCAGTTCGAAATTCTGGTGGCTGCTGGCCAGCGCACCGAGGATCTGCAGGTCGGAGATCGCCGAGAGCTGGTCGATCAGCACCCGTACCTTGACCCCGCGCCGGGCGGCGGCCAGCAGTTCGTCCAGCACCAGCCGGGCGCTGTCGTCCTTGTCGAAGATATAGGTCTGCAGGTCGATGCTGCGGGTGGCGCTGCGGATCAGGTTGAGCCGGGCGACCAGCGACACCTCGCCTTCGTCGATGATGGTGGCGTAGTGGCGCGGCGCCGCCTCGGTGGACTCGGCAAATGCCTTGCCGCCGAGCGCGCGCAGGGGTGAATCCAGGGCGCAACGGTCCGGCGCGGTGCAGTCGACCACGCTCGAACGCGCCTGCACGGCGATGCCGGCGGCGCGCTCGCGCTCGGCGTTGGACAGCGACGCACAGCCGCTCCCCAGCAACAGCGTTGCCAGCAGTACCACCCGCAGCCATGGATTCACGGTTTCGGCGCCTCGCTCAGACGCGCACGCAATACAAAGGTCACTCGATCACTCAATGCTAGTTGCCAGCTGTCCATTCCATACCGGCCACGCTGCACGGTACCGCGGCTGACCACGTCGCAATCATACCCGGCCCGCGGGCAGGCCGCCGGTTCCACCCGCAGCGTCTCGGGGTGGCTGACCCCCCGCAGGATCAACCGGCCCTGCACCCCGCCGCCCTTGTCCACCACCTCGGGCCAGTAAGGGACGGAGTCGAATTCGACCACCGGGTAGCGCGCCGAGTCGAAGAACTCCTCCCCGCGCATCCAGCCGGTGTAGCGGTCCTTGCCGGGAATCTCCACGTAGCGGGTGAACATCCGCAGGTGCACCTGGTGGCGCCCATCGGGCAGCACCTCGATACGCCCCTCGAAACGCGGGAACTCCCCTTCGATGCGTTGCCCCAGCCGGGTGCGGATCTCGAAGCCGAAGCGCGAGCGCGCGGTATCGAACGCCAGCACCTGGCGGGGCGCTTCGGCCGGCGGTTCGGCGCAGGCCACGTCGGCTGCCAGTGCCAGCAGGCAGCCCAGCAGCGCGCGCACTACCGTCATGGGGTCACGGCCACCAGAAGGCGGTCAGGGTGCCCACGCCGGGCTCGATGCGGGCCTCACGGTCGAAGGCCAGTACCGCGATGCCACCGGGCGGCATGCCGCGGTAGTCGCTGCTGGTGCCTTCGCTCATCAGCGCTACCAACCGTTCCAGGCCGGGGTTGTGACCGACCACCAGCAGGCGCTCGACATCGCGACGTTCATCGATCAGGCCGGCCAGGGTGCCGGGGGTGGCGTCGTAAACGGCGTCTTCAAGGCGCTTTTCGACGAAGCCGGTAATGCCCAGGACCGCTTCGAGGGTTTCGCGGGTCCGCCGCGAGGGCGAGCACAGCACGCAATCGGGCAGCAGGTTGTTTTCCTTCAGCCAGCGGCCGGCCGCTTCGGCTTCGGCCAGGCCGATGGGCGACAACGGGCGGTCAAGGTCGGCCTGGCCGGTACCGGCGGCTTCGGCGTGGGCGTGGCGCAGCAGGATCAGTTCTCGCATAAAGGCTCTCTTCCGGATCAGGCTTTCTTCAGCCACTTCAACAGTGGCTCCCAGTCACTCTGGTGCTCGCGCACCTGCGCGGAGCGGTAATCGAACAGGCTGCGTCCCAGCCCGACCATCACCACGTAACTCTGGCTGTCGCGCAGCTGGGCGACAACCTCGTAAGGCCATTCGGCCAGCATCTGCATGGCTTGCTGGGAGGTCTGGGTCCACGGCTTGGTGCGGTTGAGCACCAGCCCCACCGGCAGCGCGCGGCGGTGCACGCGCGGCACTTTGGACAGACTGTTGAGAAAGCCGACGATGGCTTCGATGTCCAGCGCGGAGGGCAGCACCGGGACCACGACGGCATCGGCAACATCGAGGAAGTGGCCCAGATCGTCGGCCAATGCACCTGCGGGGGCGTCGATGACGACCTGGTCGGTGCCGTCGGGGATCAGCTTTTCCCAGTTTTTCTTGCGGTACACGTCGATCGGCAGCACGGCGCTTTCGAGCATCGAGCGGCGCTGCGCCCAGCGGGTGCTGGAGCCTTGCGGATCGGCGTCGGCCAGTACGGTCCGTTTGCCGTCCAGGGCGGCATGCGCCGCCAGGTGGGTAGCGACGGTGGTTTTGCCCACCCCACCCTTGGAACCGGCTACCAGGATCGTCTTCATGCCAGCCTCGCTTCCGGGGAACGTCGTCGCAGCGTACACCGCCCTCCGTGACGGAGATAGTCGCACTGCTGAACCCCTGCGTGGCCCGGCGCTTTGCTATCGTGCGCGATCCAAAGGATTGCAAGCCGGCATGAGCGAGTTACAGGACCTGAGCGCACTCATCCGCGCCAACACCCCGCTGATCATCATCGAGACCCAGGACGAGGGTCGCATCGTGGAGCTGTTCCGGCAGACCCTGATGCATGTCTGGCGTGCCCTGCACCGCTGGTCGATCACCGAGGGCCTGCGCCGCATCGACATGGACCGCGAGGACGACCCGGTCGGCCCGCCCGATGCCAGCTCGGCCCTGCAGATGATCCGCCAGGCCGAACAGCGCGGCATCTACCTGCTGCTGGATTTCCATCCCTACCTGGGCTACGCCAGCCACCAGCGCGCGCTGCGCGACCTGATCCAGCGCCGCCACTGCCAGGCCCACGTGCTGGTGCTGATCGGGGCCAAGGTCGAACTGCCGGCCGAGCTGGAGGCGTTGGCAACCCGCTTCAACCCGCGCCTGCCCGACCTCAACGCGCTGCTGAAGATGCTGCGCGAGGAGGCCGAGGCCTATGCCCGCGAGAACGGCGGGCGCCGGGTGGAAGTGGACAACGAGGCCGTCAAGAAGATCCTGCACAACCTGCGCGGCCTGAGCATGGTGGACGCGCGGCGGATCGCGCGGCAGCTGATCTTCGCCGACGGCGCGCTCAGCCAGGACGACCTGCCGCAGCTGGCCCGGCTCAAGTTCGAGCTGCTCAACCGCGCCGGCCACCTGCATTACGAGTACGACACCACCCGCTTTGCCGACGTGGCCGGGGCCAACCGGCTCAAACGCTGGGTCAACCAGCGCCGCCCGATCTTCCTCGGCGGCCAGGGCCCGGCCGGGCTGGATCCGCCCAAGGGCATGCTGTTGCTGGGGGTGCAGGGCTGCGGCAAGTCGATGCTGGCCAAGGCCACCGCCGCCGGCTTCGGGGTGCCGTTGCTGCGCCTGGACTTCGGCAGCCTGTATGACAAGTACCACGGCGAGACCGAGAAGAATCTGCGCGAGGCACTGGCCTCGGCCGAACAGCTGGCGCCCTGCGTGCTGTGGATCGACGAGATTGAAAAGGGCCTGGCCAGTGGCGGCGAGGACGGGGGCGTGTCGCGCCGCGTGCTCGGCCACCTGCTGACCTGGCTGGCCGAGCGCAAGAGCACGGTGTTCATCGTGGCCACCGCCAACCAGGTGCACGAGCTGCCGGCCGAACTGCTGCGCAAGGGTCGCTTCGACGAGATTTTCTTCATCGACCTGCCCGACGCCAATACCCGGGTGGAACTGCTGCGCCTGCACCTGGGCCGGCGCCAGCTCAATGCCGACGATTTCGCGCTGCCGGCGCTGGCTGCGGCCAGCGATGGGTTCTCGGGTGCGGAGATCGAACAGGCGGTGGTCGCCGGGCTGTATGCCGCCCATGCGGAAACGCGCGTACTCGATACCGAGCTGCTGATGCAGGAGATCCGCGGCAGCCGTCCGTTGTCGGTACTGATGGCCGAGCAGGTCACCGCGCTGCGCGAATGGGCACGCGGCCGCACGGTCAGCGCAGACGAGTAACGCCGATCACCGGCACGTAGAGCCGACCGTTGGTCGGCTGCTTCGTGGGTCGGCGGTGTCGTGGGTCGGCGCTGTCGGTGGCCTTGGGTGGAGCAGCCGASCAACGGTCGGCTCTACCGGGTTTTGTGCGGTGTCGGTGGCCYTGGGTGGAGCAGCCGAGCAACGGTCGGCGCCGAGCAACGGTCGGCTCTACCCGGGGTGCTGCAGCAGCCACGCCCAGGCTGGCAGCGTCACCAGCGCGAACACGATGCCGTAGCCGACCATCGCCGCGGCCAGGCGCGGGGCCAGCTGGTGCGAGATCGCCAGGGCGGCGGCAGTGATCATGGTCGGCATCGCCGATTCCAGTACGTTGACCTGCAGCATCGTGCCGTGCAGGCCGAACAGCCAGGCCAGCGGCACCGCCAACGCCGGCATCACCAGCAGCTTGAGCAGCAGCCCGATGCCCAGTGGCGTGAGTTCGCTGCGCGACAGCCGCAACCGGATCGACAGCCCCACCGCGAGCATCACCAGCGGCAGCATCGCATCGGCCAACTGCTTCAGCGCGGTGCCGATCCAACCCGGCGGCTGCGCGGGCATCAGCACCAGCGCGAACAGCAGGGCCCACAGCGGCGGGAACGTCGCGATGCGTGCCAGCACCTGGGCTGCGCTCGGCGGGGTATCGCCGCTGTAGCGGGCGATCACGTACAAGCCGAACGTGGACAGCAGCACGAACGTGCCGAACTGGTCATAGACCACCGCGTACGGCAGGGCCGCATCGCCCAGCAGCGCGCGCACCATCGGATAGCCGATGAAGCTGGAGTTGGCCAGGGTCACGCAGATCAGCAACACGGCGTGCACGTCGCGGGCGAATCCGCACAGGCGCGTAGCCAGCGACACCAGCGCCCAGCTGGCCAGCATCAGCAGCCAGGGCGTGGCCATCAGCCCGACCAGGCTCACGTCCAGATGCAGGCGTGGCACGTAGGTGAGCACCGCCGCCGGCAGGCACACGTAGAGCACCACGCGGTTGAGGACCTCGGCACTGTTGTCGGGCAGCGTGCGCAGGCGCGCGAACAGCATGCCCAGGCCGAGCATGCTGAGGATCAGGGCGAATGCATCGAAGGCCATTGCGGCAGCCTAGCCGATGCGCACGCGGCGACGGCCTCGACCTTGGTCGAAGCCGAAGCTCATCGCGCCGCTTGCCACCGACAGCGACCGCACGAGGCGGCCGCCCCCGATCGGATCAGGGCCAGGCCGGCGGTTGCGCCGCCCAGGCCTGCTGCACCTCGGCCAGGGTCTTGCGCTCGCTATCGCGCCAGCTCGGCAGCAGCGTGGCGTAGTTGGCCGTACTGCTCCATTGCTGCGGCTCGGTGCGGACCGCCGCGGCATACCAGCGCACCGCCTCGTCCTTGCGGCCGAGGGTCCACAGCGCCAGCGCGTAGGTGGCCGGCACCCACGCGGCATTGCCGCGCAGGCCACCCTGGGCACTGCTCCACTGGGCCAGTGCCGCGTCGACCTCACCCAGCCGGAACAGGTCCCAGCCGTAGTTCCAGCGCACCGTGCGTCCGGCCGCGGTGGTGGCCGTGGTGCTGCCGATGGCCTCGGCATACAGGCTGCGGCCCAGCTCCGGGCGCCCCTGCGCGAACGCCACGCCCGCCAGCTGTACGGTGGCGTCGAGCGTCCTGCGCCCGCGCTCGCGCTGCTTCATGAGCTGGTCGACCAGATCACTGCTGTCGGCAGGCACCACCACCGCCGGAACGGCGGCGGCATCCTGGTCGAAATAGAACTCCTGCACTGCCGGCAGCGATTGCGCCGCCACCCCGAACGCGGCCAACGCCGCCGTCAATCCAGCCGCCAGCATCACGCCGGCCAGCCTGTGTCTTGCCACTGCCATGCAAACTCCCCCGGGTTGTCACAACAACCTCCCGGCCCCGATCCTACCCTCAGCGTGCGTCCCGGCGCGAGTGCCCGTTGGCCATTTCGACGCCACCGTTGCCAACCGCGACGTTCCGGGCGTGCCTGCAGCAGGCGTGCCCGCCGACTTTCCCGGCCTGATCAGCCCCGCCGCCACACCCGCAGCCGGTTGTTGGCGGGCATGGCCACGTCCTCGATCAGCTGCAGGCCCTGCGCGGCCGCGAGCGCGTCCACCGCCTCCGCATCGCGGATACCTGAATCGGGATCGCGCGCCTTCAACCACCCATCGAACTGGCGGTTGCTGTCGCTGCTGAACTCGCCGTGGTAATTGAACGGCCCGTAGATGAACAACAGCGCGTCGTCCGCCATCACCGCCGGCAACCCGGCGAACAACGCCTGCACGTGCGCCCAGCTCATGATGTGCAGGGTATTGGCACTGAACACCGCATCGAAGGCGGGCGCGGCATCGGGCAGCGGTGCCAGGCCGGGCTGCGGCGCCAGCACCGCCTGCAACGGCCACGGTGCCGGCGCATTGGGCAGCGCGGCGGTGGCCAGGCGCTCGGCGATGCCGGGCACATGCTCCGGATGGTCGCTGGCCTGCCAGTGCAGGTGCGGCAGCGCCGCCGCGAAATACGCGGCGTGCTGGCCGGTGCCACTGCCGATCTCAAGCACCGCGTGGCGGTCATGCAGGTGCCGCTGCAGCACCGTCAGGATCGGGTCGCGGTTGCGTTCGCAGGCTTCGGACCACCGCTGCTGGCTCATGGAAGGCTCAAGATGAATTCGACAGCGTGCATCCAACCATGACCGGAGTCACTTGTGCCACTCCCGGTAGCCACCGAAAGTCAAAGACTTGTCCACTGTCGCCGGCGACCTGCCGCCGACCGTACCCCGGGGAATCGCAAGCTGTGCAACGCCGTGAGTTTCTGACGCTGTCTGGCATGGGCCTGGCTGGCCTGATGCTGCCGCACTCCCGCCTGATCGCCGCCGAGCAGCTGCTCGAGCCTGGCAACGTGGGCCGCAACAAGGCGCTGGCCGAGGCCGCGCTGGCCGCGGCCAGGCGTGCCGGTGCCAGTTACTGCGACGTGCGCATCGGCCGGTATCTCAACCAGGCGGTGATCACCCGCGAAGCGCAGGTGCAGAACATCACCAACAGCGAGTCCTCGGGTATTGGCATCCGGGTGATCGTCAACGGGGCCTGGGGTTTTGCCGCGACCCACCAGCAGACCCCGGCCGCGGTGCTGGCCACGGTCGAGCAGGCCGCCGCCATCGCCCGGGCCAACGCGCGCATCCAGACCCGTCCGGTGCAGCTGGCGCCGGTGCAGGGGGTCGGCGAGGTGAGCTGGAAGACGCCCATCCGCAAGAACGCCATGGCCGTGCCGATCCAGGACAAGGTCGACCTGCTGCTGGGCTTGAATGCCGCCGCGCTCAACGCGGGCGCCAATTTCATCAACTCCACCCTGTTCCTGGTCAACGAGCAGAAGTACTTCGCCTCCAGCGATGGCTCCTTCATCGACCAGGACGTGCACCGGATCTGGCTGCCGTTCACCGCCACCGCGATCGACAAGGCCAGTGGCAAGTTCCGCACCCGCGCCGGGCTGTCCTCGCCGATGGGCATGGGCTACGAATTCCTCGATGGCGATGCCAGCGGCAAGATCGCACTTCCCGGCGGCATCACCGCTTACCGCGACTCCTATGACCCGGTCGAAGACGCCATCGCCGCTGCACGGCACGCGCGCGAGAAGCTCAAGGCACCGTCGGTGAAGCCGGGCAAGTACGACCTGGTGCTGGATCCGTCCAACCTGTTCCTGACCATCCACGAGAATGTCGGCCATCCGCTGGAACTGGACCGCGTGCTCGGCTACGAAGCCAACTACGCCGGCACCAGCTTCGCCACGCTGGACAAGCGCGACGCCGGCTTCCGCTGGGGCAGCGAGCGGGTCAACTTCTTCGCCGACAAGACTGCCCCCGGCAGCCTGGGTGCGGTGGGCTACGACGATGAAGGGGTCAAGACCAGGCGCTGGGACCTGGTCAAGGACGGCATCCTGGTGAACTACCAGGCCACCCGCGACGAGGTGCACCTGCTGGGCGAGACCGAATCGCACGGCTGCAGCTACGCCGACTCGTGGTCCAGCGTGCAGTTCCAGCGCATGGCCAATGTGTCGCTGGCCCCGGGCAAGGCGCCGCTGAGCGTGGCCGAGATGATCAAAGACGTGGAGAACGGTATCTACATCCACGGCCGCGGCTCGTACTCGATCGACCAGCAGCGCTTCAACGCGCAGTTCGGCGGCCAGCTGTACTACCAGATCAAGAACGGTGAGATCACCGGCATGGTCGAGGATGCCGCTTACCAGATCCGCACGCCGGAGTTCTGGAATGCCTGCAGCGCGATCTGCGATGCGCGCGACTTCCGTTTCGGTGGTTCGTTCTTCGACGGCAAGGGCCAGCCGGGCCAGGTCTCGGCCGTGTCGCACGGTTCGTCCACCACCCGTTTCAATGGCATCAACATCATCAACACCGCGCGCAGTCTGGGATGAACCTGTCCCGCACCGTCGCCGTTTCCCCGCCCCCCCACACCAACGTGGAGAGCTGCCTTGCAAAGACGTGACTTCCTTGCCCTGACCGGGCTTACCGCAGGCGGCCTGATCGTGCCGTCGTTCTTCGGCAAGGTGATTGCCGCCGAACAGCTGCACAGCACCCTGGACCTGGGGCTGAAGAAGCGCCTGGCCGATGCGGCGCTGGCCGCCGCCCGCCAGGCCGGCGCCACTTACTGCGACGTGCGCATCGGGCGCTACCTGCGCCAGTTCGTGATCACCCGCGAGGACAAGGTGCAGAACGTGGTCAACACCGAATCCACCGGTGTGGGCATCCGCGTGATCGTCAACGGCGCCTGGGGCTTTGCCGCCACCAACCAGCTGGGCACCGCCGATGTGGCCCGTGCCGCCCAGCAGGCTGCGGCGATCGCCAAGGCCAACGCCGGCGTGCAGACCGCGCCGGTACAGCTGGCCGCCGCGCCGGGCGTGGGGGAAGTGAGCTGGAAGACACCGATCCGCAAGAACGCCATGGACGTGCCGATCAAGGAAAAGGTAGACCTGCTGCTGGACGTCAACGCCGCCGCGTTGGCCGCCGGGGCCAGCTTCGTCAATTCGATGCTGTTCCTGGTCAACGAACAGAAGTACTTCGCCTCCACCGATGGCTCCTACATCGACCAGGACGTGCACCGCATCTGGGCACCGATGACGATCACCGCCATCGACAAGGCCAGCGGCAAGTTCCGGACCCGCGAAGGCCTGTCCTCGCCGATGGGCATGGGCTACGAGTACCTGGACGGCGCCGCGGCCGGCAAGGTGCTCACGCCCAACGGCGTGGTCAACTACAGTTCCTCCTACGACATGAAGGAAGATGCGATCGCCGCGGCCAAACAGGCGCAGGAGAAGCTGAAGGCACCGTCGGTGAAGCCAGGCAAGTACGACCTGATCCTGGACCCGTCGCACACCTGGCTGACCATCCACGAATCGATCGGCCATCCGCTGGAACTGGACCGCGTGCTCGGCTACGAAGCCAACTACGCCGGCACCAGCTTCGCCACCCTGGACAAGCGCGAACAGCACTTCCAGTACGGCAGCGACAAGGTCAACATCTTCGCCGACAAGACCCAGCCGGGCAGCCTCGGCGCGGTGGCCTACGACGATGAAGGCGTCAAGACCAAGCGCTGGGACCTGATCAGCGAAGGCAAGCTGGTGGACTACCAGACCATCCGCGACCAGGCCCATATCCTCGGCAAGACCGCCTCCGATGGCTGCTGCTATGCCGACTCCTGGTCCAGCGTGCAGTTCCAGCGCATGGCCAATGTCTCCATGGCGCCGGGCAAGACTCCGCTGAGCGTGGCTGACATGGTCAAGGATGTCGAAAACGGCATCTACATCATCGGCGACGGCTCGTTCTCGATCGACCAGCAGCGCTACAACGCGCAGTTCGGTGGCCAGCTGTTCTACGAGATCAAGAACGGCAAGATCACCCGCATGCTCGAAGACGTGGCGTACCAGATCCGCACGCCCGAGTTCTGGAACGCCTGCAGTGCCGTGGCCGATGAACGCGACTACCGCCTGGGCGGCTCGTTCTTCGACGGCAAGGGCCAGCCGGGCCAGGTCTCGGCGGTCTCGCATGGTTCGTCCACCGCGCGCTTCAACGGCATCAACGTCATCAACACCGCGCGCAGCCTCGGCTGAGCGGTCAGGAGCCCCAATCCATGAGTATCTTCACCGAAGCCCAGGCCAAGGCCATCCTCGACAAGGTCATCGCGCTGTCCAAGGCCGATGAGTGCACCGCCGTGCTGGCCGGCGCGATCGACGGCAACATCCGTTTCGCGCTCAACAACGTCTCCACCAGCGGCATCGTGGACAACACCGAACTGGCCGTCACCGTCGCCTTCGGCAAGCGCGTGGGCACCGCCTCGATCAACGAGTTCGACGACGCCGCGCTGGAACGCGTGGTGCGCCGTGCCGAAGACCTGGCCCGCCTGGCCCCGGAAAACCCGGAGTTCATGCCGGCCATCGGCAAGCAGACCTATACGCCCAGCCCGACCTTCAGCGCGTCCACCGCGGCCATCGATCCGGCGTTCCGGGCCAAGGTCGCCGCCGACTCGATCGCCCCGTGCCGGGGCCACGGCCTGATCGCCGCCGGTTTCCTGGAAGACGGCCAGGGCTTCCAGGCCACGGCCAACAGCAACGGCAACTTTGGCTACCAGCGCACCACCAACTTCGACTACACCTGCACCGTGCGTACCGAAGACGGTCGTGGCTCGGGCTGGGTGGGCCGCAACCTCCAGGATGCCGCCGACTTCAAGGCCGAGCAGGACATCCAGATCGCGATGCGCAAGGCCACCGAATCGCAGGAAGCCAAGGCGCTGGAGCCGGGCAAGTACACGGTGATCCTGGAACCGGCCGCGGCCGCCGGCCTGATCAGCTTCATGATGAACTTCTTCAGCGCCCGCTCGGCCGACGAAGGCCGCAGCTTCCTGTCCAAGAAGGGCGGCGGCAACAAGCTCGGCGAGCAGGTCTACGACCCGCGCGTGAACATGCATGCCGATCCCTGGCACCCTGAAGCCGCGGTCCTGCCGTGGGACAACGAAGGGATGCCGCGTACCAAGCTGCCGATCATCGAGAACGGTAAGATCGCCAACCTGGAGTACTCGCGCTTCTGGGCGCAGAAACAGGGCAAGACCGCCAATGCCGGTCCGGGCAACCTGCTGATGAGCGGCGGCGACAAGAGCACCGCCGAGCTGGTCCGTGGCACCCAGAAGGGCATTCTGGTCACCCGCACCTGGTACATCCGCATGGTCGATCCGCAGACCGTGCTGCTCACCGGCCTCACCCRCGATGGCACCTTCTACATCGAGAACGGCCAGATCAAGTACCCGGTGAAGAATTTCCGCTTCAACGAGTCGCCGGTGATCATGCTCAACAACATCGAAGAACTGGGCAAGCCGGTGCGCGTGGCCGGTGACGAGTCGAACTTTGTGATGATGATTCCGCCGATGAAGCTGCGCGATTTCACCTTCACCTCGCTCTCCGACGCGGTCTGATGCACGGATGAACCGCGCGCAGTTCCTGCGCCTGATGCTGGGCAGCGCCGCACTCGCGGCGTTGCCCTCACTGGCGCGCGCCCAGGCCGGTCGCTACGACTTCTGGTTCACCCGCCTCAAGTACGACTCCGGCGACTGGGACGTGGATGCGCGCATGCCGTCCAACGTGATCACCTCGCTGATCGATTACACCTCCCTGCGCGTGGACCCGACTGAGCACGTCATCGCCCTGTCCGACCCGCGCATGCTGGAGGCGCCGTTCTGCTACCTGGCCGGGCACAAGCTGGTGGAGTTCAACGCCGCCGAGCGGCAGAACTTCGTGCGCTACGTGCGCAACGGCGGCTTTGTGCTGGTCGATGACTGCAACCATGACATCGACGGGCTGTTCGCCACGTCCTTTGAAGCGCAGATGGCCAAGCTGTTCGGCCCGGCCGCGTTGAAGAAGCTGCCCAACAGCCATGCGCTGTACCGCAGTTTTTTCCGCTTCCCCGAGGGCCCGCCGGCCACCGGTTTCGAACTCAATGGCTGGGGCGACGACCTGGTCCATGACTACCTCAAGGGCATCGAGGTCGATGGTCGCCTGGGCGTGCTTTACAGCAACAAGGATTACGGCTGTGAGTGGGACTACGACTGGCGCAACAAGCGCTTCCTGGCCGAAGACAACACCCGCTTTGCGGTCAACATCGTGATGTATGCGTTGAACAGTTAGGTTTCTTCCTGCATTTTCAGCCACGCATGGCGTGGCCTTATGACGATTTTCTGCGAGTGCCTTATGACGACCGACAGCCTTGATGCCCTTCTTCCCAAACTGCAGCAGCTGCGCGCCGCGTTGGGCCAGGCCGTGGTCGGCCAGCACGCGGTGGTGGAACAACTGCTGATCGGGCTGCTGGCCGGTGGCCACTGCCTGCTCGAAGGCGCGCCGGGGCTGGGCAAGACGCTGCTGGTGCGCTCGCTGGGCCAGGCGCTGGAGCTGCAGTTCCGGCGTGTGCAGTTCACCCCGGACCTGATGCCCAGCGACATCCTCGGCACCGAGCTGCTGGAAGAAGACCATGGCACCGGACATCGCCATTTCCGCTTCCAGCAGGGGCCGATCTTTACCCACCTGCTGCTGGCCGACGAACTCAACCGCACCCCGCCCAAGACCCAGGCCGCACTGCTCGAGGCGATGCAGGAGCGCACGGTCAGCTATGCGGGCACCACCTACACCCTGCCGGCGCCGTTCTTCGTGCTGGCCACGCAGAACCCGATCGAACAGGCCGGCACCTACCCGCTGCCCGAGGCGCAGCTGGATCGGTTCCTGCTGCACGTGCGGGTGGATTACCCGACCGAGCAGGAAGAGCGCGACATCCTGTTGCAGACCACCGGCAGCGCCAGTGGCACGGTGCCCAAGGTGATGGATGCCGAGGACGTGCTGGCCCTGCAGGCGGCGGTACGCCAGGTACATGTGAGCGAGGACGTGCTCACCTGGATTACCCGGCTGGTGCGCGCCAGCCGACCGGGCCCGGTCGCACCGGAGGCGGTCAACCAGTGGATCAAATGGGGCGCCGGTCCCCGCGCCGGGCAATCGCTGGTGCTGGCGGCCAAGGCCCGCGCGCTGCTGCAGGGCCGCTTCGCCGCGACCCGCGAGGACGTGCAGGCGCTGGTGGCGCCAGTGATGCGCCATCGCCTGCTGCTGTCCTTCGCCGCCGAAGCCGAGCAGAAGGGCGCCGACGATGTGATCGCCGCATTGCTGCAGGCCGTGCCGTTCCCGGCCTGAGCATGACCCCGCACGCCCCGATCGCCCTCCCCGCCGATGTGCGCAGCCGCCTGAAGGCGCTGCGTCTGCTGCCGCGGCGTGCACGCGGTGCGCATGGCATCGGCCAACACGCCAGCCGCAGCCGCGGCGCCGGCCTGGAGTTCGCGCAGTACCGCGCCTACGAACCGGGCGACGAGCTGCGCCAGATCGACTGGAAGCTGTATGCACGTTCGGACCGCTTCTTCGTGCGCGAGTCCGAGCGCGAAAGCCCGATCACCAGTTGGGTGCTGATCGATGCCACTGCGTCGGCCGCGCAGCGTGATCGCGCGCGGCCGCCGTGGTCGCGCCTGGACCAGGCCTGCGCCACCGCCGCCTGCGTGGTCGAACTGGCGCTGCAGCAGGGCGATCGTTTCGGGGTGATCGCGGTCAACGGGCTCGGCGTGCAGCTGGTGCCGGCCGGCAGCGGCCCGCGCCAGCGCGACCGCGTGCACCTGATGCTGCGCCAGTTGCAGGCGCAGGGCGGCTGGCCGGCGGTCGACACGCTGCGCCCGGTCTGGGAGCGCGTGCAGGCCGGTGACCTGCTGGTGGCACTCGGCGATGGCTTCGACGAGGCCGGCATCGTGCTGCTGGAACGCCTGGCGGCCGCCCGCCGCGAGGTGCTGCAGATTCAGCTGCTCAGTGCCGACGAACGCGATTTTCCGTTCACCGACGGCCACCGCTTCCGCGATCCGGAGACCGGTGAGGAGCTGCTCGGCGATGGACGGGTGATCCGCGCCGACTACCTGGCGCGCTTCGGCCAGGCACAGCACGCGCTACAGGCGCGGCTGCATGCCAGTGGCATCGCGCACGCCGTGGGCTACATGGACCAGCCGCTGGATGCACCGCTGCGGCTGCTGTTCGGCCCGGGCAGCGGCGCATGAACCTGGCGCTGCTGTTCCCGCTGGGTCTGCTGGCATTGGCCGCGTGGCTGGTGCCGCTACTGGTGCATCTGGCCCGCCGTCATCACTACGCGCCGTTGGATTTCGCCGCGCTGCGCTGGCTGCGCGCCAAGGTACGGCCGCGCCAGCGCATCCGTTTCGACGAATGGCCGCTGCTGCTGGTGCGCCTGCTGTTGCTGGCCGCGCTGGCCCTGCTGCTGGCGCGACCGGTCCTGCAGGGCAGCGCGCCCGATACCCACGCGGTGATCGCCGTGGCACCCGGCCTGGATGCCGCGGCGCTGCGCGCGCAGCAGCCGGAGGCGGACTGGCGCTGGCTGTCGCCCGGTTTTGCATCGACAGATACGCCGGCACCAAGCGCCACGCAGCCACTGTCCAGCCTGCTTCGCGAACTGGACCAGCAGCTGCCGGCCGGTGCACCGCTGACCGTCTACGTCCCGGACCGGATGCCCGGCGCGGATGCGCAGCGCCCGCGCCTGTCGCGCCCGGTGCAGTGGCGCCCCATCGCACGCACAGTGCCGGCCGCGCCAGACGCAACCAGCAGTGCGCCGCGACTGCGCCTCGGCGGAGAGGCCGATGCACCGGCCCAGCGCGTCCTCAACGCGGTCCAGCGGGCGTGGTCCGGCCAACCCTTGGCTGCCGCCACGGACGCAGCGCCGGTGCAGGGCGAGATCGGCGTGTGGTTGTCCGCCGCGCCGCTGCCGCCTACGTGRCAGGCATGGCTGGACGGTGGCGGCACGCTGCTGGTCACGCAGCCCGTAACGCGCGCGGCTGCCGAAACGGTGGTGCTGCGCGACGCGCAGGGGCAGGCGGCCATCAGCGAGCGCCGCGTCGGCAACGGTCGCCTCCTGCGCTTCCATGCTGCGATGACTCCTTCGACACTGCCGATCCTCGAAGATCCGGCTTTTCCGCAACAGCTGCTAGCCCTTGCACGACCACCCGCCGCACCGCAGTGGGTGGCCGCCGCCGCGCATGCACCGTTGACCGGAGCCCACGCACCCGCGCCGCAACCGCTGGACCTCGCGCCGTGGCTGCTCGGGCTGATCGTGCTGCTGTTCGCGCTGGAACGCTGGCTGGCGACGTCGCCACGTCGCGGGGTGCCGGCATGAGCCCCCTGCTGCAGCGCAGCTGGCAGCGCGCGCGGCGGCGCCAGTGGTGGGCCACGCTGCTGCTCGCGCTGCCACTGGCGCTTGCCGCCACCGCGCTTACCTTGCGCGTGGGCGGCTTCGATAGCGCCACGGTAGTGCTGCTGATCAGCCTGCTGGCCAGCGTGGCGTTGTCCACCTGGCGCAGTCGCCAGCTGGACCGGCACTGGCTTGTGCGCCAGCTCGACACCCATCGCATCGTCCAGGACAGCGCCGACCTGCTGTTTGCCGATGCGGCCACGCTCAACCCGTTGCAGCAGCGCCAGCAGGCGCGGGTAACGGCCGCGCTGCAGGCATCCATTCCCGAGCTGCGGCCGCGCTGGCCACGGCGCTGGATGGCGGTGTCGTGGTTGCTGGGACTGGTGGTGATCGCACTGGTGCTGGGCTGGCCGCGCAGTGTCGGCGGCAACGTGATGCCGTCCCTGTCATCGCCGCCCGCCGCTACCGCTGCACTGCCGCCGCGCCTGCAATCCACGCGCCTGGCGATCACAGCCCCGGCCTACACCGGCCAGCCGGCCCGCGTGCAGACCACGCTGGACGCCAAGGTCGCGCAGGGCAGTGGGCTGCAGTGGTCGCTGCGCTTTTCCGCGCAGCCCACGCAGGTCGCCCTGCAGTTCCACGATGGCCGACGCATGGCGCTGGTGCGCACCGGCGAGGAATGGACCGGCACCTGGAACGCGGACCGCGCCGCGCTGTACCGCGTGGTCACCGAACCGGCGCTGCGCGAACAACGCCTTTACCGTCTGGATGTGCTGCCCGATCGGCCACCGAACGTGCGCGTGATCGTCCCGGACCGCACGCTGGTGCTGGGCACGCCGGGACAGCGCCAGTGGGCCCTGCAGTTCGAGGCCAGCGATGACTACGGTGTCGCCGCCGATGCCCAGCTGAAGATCACCCTGGCCCAGGGCAGCGGCGAGAACATCACCTTCCGCGAGCAGACGCTGACGTTGTCCGGCAGCGGTGCACCGGCACTGCGCCGCTTCGCACGCACGCTGGACCTGGCCGCGCTCGGCGCGGCGCCGGGCAATGATGTGATCGCGCAGTTGCAGGTGCGCGACAACCACGCCCCCACGCCGCAGGCTGCGCAGAGCACCAGCCTGATCCTGCGCCTGCCCAGTGCCGAGCAGGTGCAGGGCGCCGAACTGGAGGGCATGGTCAAGAAGACCCTGCCGGCGTACTTCCGCAGCCAGCGCCAGATCATCATCGACGCCGAAGCGCTGATCAAACGGCGCCGGCAGTTGCCGCCGGAAGAATTCACCCGGCGCGCCGATGCGATCGGCGTGGACCAGCGCATCCTGCGCCTGCGCTATGGCCAGTTCCTGGGCGAGGAGAGCGAGGGCGGCGCGAAGCCACCGCCCACCAGCGATGCGCTGCCGACCAGCGACACACCGCCCGATCACGATCACGACGACGACAAGGCCGGTGGCGACGCGCATGACCACGGCAGCGCGCAGACCGGCAGCCCACCGGTATTCGGCAGCGCCACCGACGTGCTGTCCGAGTACGGCCACACCCATGATCACGCCGAAGCCGCCACCCTGCTCGACCCACAGACGCGCGCCACGCTGAAGGCCGCGCTGGACCAGATGTGGTCCTCCGAAGGCGAGCTGCGCCAGGGCCGTCCGGAGGCCGCGCTGCCCTATGCCAACAAAGCGCTGGCCTTCATCAAGCAGGTCCAGCAGGCCGAGCGCATCTACCTGGCGCGGGTCGGCCCGGAACTGCCACCGATCGACGAAGGCCGACGCATGAGCGGCAACCGCGCCGACCTCGCCAGCCGCACGCTGCCGATCCGCGCACTGGACGCACCGGATACCGCCATCGTGGCGGTATGGCAGCAACTGGGCGCGACCGAGACCGTGCCCGATCTGGATGCGCTGACCCGATGGCTGCGCCGCAATGAAACGCGCCTGACCGACCCGCTCAGCCTGGCGGCGGCGATCGAAGAACTGCGCATCGCCCCGGACTGCAGCGCGTGTCGGCAGACCCTGCGTGCGCAGCTGTGGCGCGCATTGCTGCGTCCATCACCGCAGGTGCCGCGGCGCGCCGCACCCGATCGGATGGGGCAGTCGTACCTGGATGCCCTGGAGGGCGCGCGATGATCGAGTCACGCTGGATCGCATTGGCGCTGCTGGCCATCGCGCTGATCGGCAGCGCGCGCCTGCTCTGGCAGCAGCGGCGCGGACCGCGTCGCAGCGCCCCGCACCTGGCCGCGCTGCTGGCACTGCAGATCGCCGTCAGTGGGCTGCTGTACTTCACCCTGGTACCGCCGCTTACGCAGGCGCGCGCCGATCGTCTGACCGTGCTGACCCACGGTGCGGAGGAGGTGCAGTGGTCAGCTGCCAGCGGCGACACCATTGTCGCCCTGCCGGAGGCCGCGCAGTCCACCGCGACCGCCGTCCCCGACCTCGGCACCGCGCTGCGCCTGCATCCAGGCACGCAGTCGCTGCGCGTGATCGGCGATGGCCTGCCGGCGCGCGACCGCGACATCACCCTGCCCGGGCAGGTGCACCTGCTGCAGCCGGCGCCACCGCGCGGCTGGCGTGCCTTGCAGGCGCCACCCATCACCGCGCCGGGCAGCGTGTTCCAACTGCATGCACGCGCGCAGGGCGTTGCCGGTGCCAGCGCCGAGCTGCTCGACCCGGCCGGGGTCGTGGTTGATCGCGGCACGCTCGGCAGCGACGGCAGCATCGCCCTGGAGGGTGTGGCGCGGGCCGGCGGCCGCAGCACCTTCAGCCTGCGACTGCTCGATGCCAGCCGCCACGTAGTGGACAACGTGCCGGTGCCCCTGCAGACGCTCGACCAACCCGCGCCGCGCGTGCTGATCCTCGCCGGCGCACCAGGCCCGGAACTGAAATACCTGCGCCGCTGGGCGGCCGATACCGGGCTGGACGTGCAGGCCCAGGCCAGCGCCGGCGGCGGCGTCTCGCTCGGCGATGCCCCCGTGGCACTCACCGCCACGCGGCTGGCGGCCACCGACGTGCTGATCCTCGACGAACGCAGCCTCCTCACCCTCGGTGTCGCCCAGCGCAGCACCGTGCAGCAGGCGCTGCGCGAGGGCCTGGGCGTGCTGGTGCGCACCGGCGGGCCGCTCGGTGACGGCGCACGCCGGGTATTACGCGGATGGGGCCTGCCCGTTACCGGCAACACCCCGGGCACACCGTTGCAGCTGGCCGCCGATCCGGATGCCGCGCTGCTTCAGGCGCGTCGCGGCCCGCAACGTCCGGCGACGCAGGCAACGACCTACATCGATGAGGCCGATGCGGCCTCGCACAGTGCCGCGGTACCGGTGCTGGAGCAGTTCCCACTGCGCGCCACCGACGCCACCGCCCTGCTGCGCGACGACAAGGGCCAACCGGTCGGCGGCTGGCGCAGCGTGGGCAAGGGCCGCCTGGCGCTGCTGCCGGTCAGCGACAGCTACCGGCTGGTACTGGCTGGCCGCGATGATCGCCATGCCGAATTGTGGAGTGGTGTACTGGCCAGCGTGGCGCGACCGCTGCCGAATGCGGTGCAGGTGCGTATCGATGCGCCCACGCCGTGGGCGGGCGAACGTGTGGTGCTGTGCAATGTGGCCGCCGAAACGCAGGTGCGCAGTCCGGCCGGCATCGCGGTGCCGCTGCGTGTCGATCCGGCCACCGGCGCCGGGCACTGCGCCGGCTACTGGCCGCAGCAGGCCGGCTGGCACCAGCTGCAACAGGGCGACCTCGCGCAGGCGTTCTACGTGTTCGATCCCGCCAGCGCGCCGGCGCTGTACCGCCAGCAGCAACGCGATGCGAATGCGCTGCTGGTGCGCGATGCGGTGGGCAGTGCGGCATCGGGCACCGTGAACGCCCCCGGCCCGCGCTGGCCCTGGCTGCTGGCGTTCGTGCTGGTGGCCGGGCTGCTGTGGTGGCTGGAGCGCTGGCGACCGCGTAGGGTCCCGCCTGCCCCCTGATTTGCCTGGCCCGCGAACCGGCTATCGCCCCGCAGGCACCACGCAGTCGTCCTGCCGCGCACAGAATTCCTGCGCGCGACGCTGCTGCTCGGCACTCAACTCCGGTGGCGGGCGGGCCACGGCGGACTGGATCTGGTCCGGGCCGCCGGTGAGTTTGTGCAGCCCCTGCGCGGCCTTTCCCAACCCGTAGTTGATGCCCATCATCAGGTAGCCGCCGCTCATGCTGACCTGCTCGGGGGAGGGCGGTTCGCTCCAGGAGCGGCTGAAACGGTTGGACTCCAGCTTCACCGGGCTCTTGTAGCGGTACAGGTCCAGCGGCTGATCATCCTCGGGCTTGAGCGCGCGCACTTCGCCCAGCGTGGTGACCTGCGCCGGCGCCTCCGTCGGCGGCGGCATGGCCGGCTCCGGCGGCGATTCCACCTGCTGTGCGTGCACCCCGCCGGCGACCAGCAGGCCGGCCAGTACTACTGCTTGATATCCACTCAGTGCCACCGCCATGTCCCTGCCCGTTGCGTGCTGCGGCCAAGCATACGGAGGCAGGCGTCAGATTTCGTAGAGGCGCTGGAGCTGCGGTTCAGCTGCGCTCAACGGCGGCCCTTGTCGCGGCGGTAGACCCCGTTGAAGCGCACGTTCATGCCGCCGCACGCGCTGTTGTCGGTCACGATCAGGTAGTCGCCCAGCCAGCGCGCCTGCAGGGTGCACGATGCGTCGTCCTTGTCGACGGCCTCCAGCACTGTGCCGACCGGGCGTGCCACGGCGTCGATCTGGCCCAGGTTGGGCCCGTAGGGGCGCTGCGCGGTCGGCTTGGCCGACGGCCAGAATGCTTCACCGGTGAGCACGAGCTGGTCGTCCCGCACCACCAGATCCAGCGTGTTGTCGCCGTCGTGCCACTGCCCGGCCCAGTCGCGCAGCGTCGGTGCGGCGCGCGCGGGCACGGGCTGCAGGCGCCGCACATCGACCCAGCCGGCGCTGCCGCCAACATGGTTGGGGAAGAAGCCGCAGCGATAACTGCCCAGCGTGCGCCCGGTGATCAGCGTATCGCCGCCGACCACGTAGCTGCGCTGGCGGCAGGCGGGCTCGCCCTTGGCCGGGCAACCGTCGAGGTCGCCGAGCAGGTACAACCGCGTGTCACCGCTCACCGTGGCCAGGGCGAAGTCGCTCTGCTGGGCAGGGAAGGCCCCGTTGCGGCAGGTGCCGTCAGCGGCGGCGTCGAGCGCCAGCGCGGTCCCGGGCAGGGTGGACAGGGCAATAAGAAAAAGCAGACGCGTCATGCGCGGGCAGGCTCCGATGGAAGGGGGGGCAGGCAGCGCGATGCCGTTCGAGCGCGTGCCGCCGGTGCCTATACTGCGACTTTCCAGGAGAATCGCCCATGTCGCGTGTCGTAGTGATGGTCGCCATGGCGCTGGTGTCCAGCGCGTCGGTGTTGCACAGCCGTGCCGCGTGGGCGGTGTCCGGCCCCAGCAATCTCAGCAGCAGCCGTTACCCGGCGCCGCGCTGCGAGCCGCCGCGCAAACCTTCGGGCAATACGCCGTCGGACCAGAGCCGCTACCAGCGCGAGGTCAAGGAACACTTCCGCTGCGTGGAGAAATACGTCGACGCCGGGCAGAACGACATCAAGCGCATCCAGGAATCCATCGACGCGGCGGTGAAGGGCGCCAAGCGCTACTGATCCGCCGGCGGCGGCGCTGAATCATTCACCCGCCGCCGCTGCGGTGTCTCAAACATTGAGACCGGTCTGTGATTCCATAGCGTCCTTTGCAGACCGTTGCCCCCATGGCCTACGAACTCGCCAAGCGCACCGAAGACGCCGAGCGCCGCCTGTCCACCACCGACGGCCTGCCCTCGCGCAACGGCGCGCTGCTTACCGCACGCCTGCAGCAGCGCTATGCCGACCGCATCACCGGCAGCTTCACGATTCCCGCCCGCGAAGGCCGGTATGCACCGCTGCCTGCCGATGTACCGGCCGCGTTGGCCGCCGCGCTGAAGGCGCGCGGCATCGAGCAGTTGTACAGCCACCAGGCCGAGGCCTGGGAGGCCTCCCAGCGCGGTGAGCACGTGGCCATCGTCACCCCCACCGCCAGCGGCAAGTCGCTGTGCTACACCCTGCCGGTGGTGAGCGCGGCAATGCAGGGCAAGGCCAAGGCGCTGTACCTGTTCCCGACCAAGGCGCTGGCCCAGGACCAGGTGGCCGAGCTGCTCGAACTCAACCGCGCCGGCGACCTGGGGGTGAAGGCCTTCACCTTCGACGGCGATACCCCCGGCGATGCACGCCAGGCGATCCGCCTGCACGGCGACATCGTGGTCTCCAACCCGGACATGCTGCACCAGGCGATCCTGCCGCATCACACCAAGTGGGCGCAGTTCTTCGAGAACCTGCGCTATGTGGTGATCGATGAGGTGCATACCTACCGCGGCGTGTTCGGCAGCCACGTCACCAACGTGCTGCGCCGGCTCAAGCGGATCTGCGCGTTCTACGGGGTGGAGCCGCAGTTCATCCTGTGCTCGGCCACCATCGGCAACCCGCAGGCGCATGCGCAGGCGCTGATCGAAGCGCCGGTCACCGCCATCACCGAGTCGGGCGCGCCCAGCGGTCCGAAACATGTATTGCTGTGGAATCCGCCGGTGGTCAACGCCGACCTCGGCCTGCGCGCCTCGGCCCGCTCGCAGAGCAACCGGATTGCCCGCATCGCAATCAAGTCCGGGTTGAAGACGCTGATCTTCGCGCAGAGCCGGCTGATGGTCGAAGTGCTGACCAAGTACCTCAAGGACATCTTCGACCATGACCCGCGCAAGCCCGCGCGGATCCGCGCCTACCGCGGCGGCTACCTGCCCACCGAACGCCGCGAGACCGAGCGCGCCATGCGCGCCGGGCTGATCGACGGCATCGTGAGCACCTCGGCCCTCGAGCTGGGCGTGGACATCGGCAGCCTGGACGTCGTCGTGTTGAACGGCTATCCGGGCAGCGTGGCGGCCACCTGGCAGCGCTTCGGCCGCGCCGGGCGTCGGCAGCAACCGGCGCTGGGGGTAATGGTGGCCAGTTCGCAGCCGCTGGACCAGTACGTGGTCCGCCATCCGGACTTCTTCGCCGACGCCTCGCCCGAGCACGCGCGCATCGCGCCGGACCAGCCGCTGATCCTGTTCGATCACATCCGCTGCGCCGCCTTCGAGCTTCCGTTCCTGGCCGGCGACCCGTTCGGCCCGATCGATCCGCTGGTCTTCCTGGAAGCGCTGGCCGAAACCGAGGTGATCCACCGCGAAGGCGACCGCTGGGAGTGGATCGCCGACAGCTATCCGGCCAACGCGGTCAGCCTGCGCTCGGTGGCCGACGGCAACTTCGTGGTGGTCGACCGCAGCGATGGCAAACAGCAGATCATCGCCGAGGTGGACTATTCCGCCGCCGCGCTGACCTTGTACGAAGGCGCCATCCACATGGTGCAGTCCAGCCCCTACCAGGTGGAGCGGCTGGACTGGGAAGGCCGCAAGGCCTATGTCACCCGCACCCACGTGGACTACTACACCGACAGCATCGACTTCACCAAGCTCAAAGTGCTGGACCGCTTCGACGGCTGCATCGCCGGCCGCGGCGATTCCCACCACGGCGAAGTGCATGTGGTGCGGCGCGTGGCCGGCTACAAGAAAATCCGCTATTACACCCACGAGAACATCGGCTACGGCCCGGTCAACCTGCCCGACCAGGAACTGCACACCACGGCGGTGTGGTGGCAGTTGCCGCAGGCGCTGCTGCTGACCGCGTTCGACAGCAAGCAGGAAGCGCTGGATGGCTTCCTCGGCGCGGCCTACGCGCTGCACATCGTGGCCACCGTGGCGGTG
Source organism: Stenotrophomonas sp. P5_A8 (assembly GCF_056400545.1). Classification (NCBI taxonomy): domain Bacteria; kingdom Pseudomonadati; phylum Pseudomonadota; class Gammaproteobacteria; order Lysobacterales; family Lysobacteraceae; genus Stenotrophomonas; species Stenotrophomonas sp. P5_A8. Next base: position 33,402 of record NZ_JBFULB010000028.1, read on the forward strand.
ATGGCCGACGCGCGCGACCTGCAGAAGGCCGTGGGCARCGGCGACGGCGCGTGGTTCGCGGTGGCCGACCAGAGTGGGCGCGGCCAGCTGCGCGGCGCCGAGTTCGATGCCAGCGCGATCGAACTGCAGCAGCAGTTCGTGCCCACCGTGTACCTGTACGACAACTTCCCCGGCGGCGTCGGCCTGAGCGAACCGCTGTGGCTGCGCCAGGCCGAACTGCTGCAGCGCGCGCGCGAACTGGTGCAGCGCTGCGACTGCAAGGCCGGCTGCCCGGCCTGTGTCGGCCCGGTGCTGGCCGGCCAGGAGGACGATGCCACCACGCCCCGGGCGCTGGCGCTGAAGGTGCTGGACCTGTTCGACGACCACGCGTTGCCCAGCGCCGCCGAGCGCGAGCGCGTCACCGCCGAGGTGGTGCCGCAGTGAGCCTGAGCCTGGACAAGCTGCGCCTGCTGCGCCGGCAGGCCGGCGATGCCACGCCGGCGCCTGCCCGGGAGTGCGTTGCGGCCAGCGGTGAAACGCTTGCGCCAGCAGGCAATGCGTTGGTCGCTGCCGACCATGCGTCGCCCCCCATCGGCCCATCGGCCGGTCCCCTCCCTGGTGCCGCCAACGACGCCCACGCGCGCAAACCCGCGCCGGCCTCGGTCTTCGCCTGGGTCGAGCAGGAAATCCGCCACAAACCCACGGGAGAGTCTGCCCCGGTTCCGGCAGCGAAGGCGCCTGCACCGACCCTGCGCAAACCCGACGTCGGCGGCCTGCATCGCCTGCTCGGCCTGCGCGGGCGCGGCGCCAGCGCCACCGCCGCCCAACCGCGCGCCACCGCGCAGGACCGCCACATCCCCGGCGAGGAAATCGCGCCAGGCCTGTTCCTGATCCAATCGTTCCTGCCCCAGCCCATCCCCACCCAGGCGCTGTCGCTGGCCTTCGCCAGGCGTGAGGGCGAACAGGTGCAGCCGCAGGACCTGATGTTCTTCGACACCGAGACCACCGGCCTGGCCGGCGGCACCGGCACCCGCGCCTTCATGATCGGCGCCGCCGACTGGCATGCCCATCCCGAACAAGGCGACGGCCTGCGCATCCGCCAATTGCTGATGACCACCATGGCCGCCGAAACCGCGATGCTGCGCGAGTTTGCCGGCTGGTTGCAGCCCAGTACCGTGTTCTCCAGCTACAACGGCCGCTGCTACGACGCCCCGTTGCTGAAGACCCGCTACCGCCTGGCCCGGCAACGCTGCCCGATCACCCCGCTGGACCACGTGGACCTGTTGTTCCCCACCCGCCGCCGCTATCGCGGCACCTGGGAGAACTGCCGCCTGGCCACCATCGAACGCCAGTTGCTGCAGATCGTCCGCGAAGACGACCTGCCGGGCGCCGAAGCGCCTGCGGCGTGGTTGAACTACCTGCGTGGCGGCAGCGCGGTGAACCTGCGGCGCGTGGCCGACCACAACCACCAGGACGTGGTCACCCTGTCGCTGCTGATGCTGCGGCTGGTCGCCGAAGAACAGCGCGAGCGGGAGACGTTGGCGTTGCAGGGTGGCTGAGCCGGCACCGGGTCATGGACGGTGCTTTTGACACCGCGTGAAGCACAGACCCACCACACTGCCCGCTACTTACCGCCCGTGAGGAACGCCGCATGCGTATGACACTCCTGCTTGCCCTCGGCTGTGCCCTGCCCCTGGCCGCCTGCAGCCAACCCCCGAAGAGCAGCGCGCCGACCTCCGAGCCGATGGCCGCCGGCGCCGACAGCGCCAGCCGCTGCGATGCCGAAAAGCTGACCGGCCTGGTCGGGCAGACCGCCAGCGAGGCGGTGATCAGCAAGGCGGTGAAGGACAGCGGCGCCCGCCATGCACGCGTGCTCAAGCCGGGCATGGCGATGACCATGGACTTCCGCGAAGACCGCCTCAGCATCGAAGTGGACGAACAGAACAAGATCGTGCGCGCCAACTGCGGGTAAGCGCACGCTGCCCGATGGCCTCGGTGGCACCGAGGCCCGGTGCGCCTATCCCTGCACTTGCGCTGGATCGACGTGCTCTTCGGCTTGGGTCGCCGCGCCAGCGGAAGGTGTCGCGGTGTCGCCCGGTGCGTCGAGCGCATCGGCGTCGCTCAGCCCAGCCGCTTGCCCCGGCTCGACCTCCATCGCGCCCGCTGCCATGGCGGGCGCATCGACAGCCGCGACCTGCACGTTGGATTCACCGATCAGCGCGGTGATGGTCTCGCGATCCGCCAGCCCGAGCATGTGGGCGATCAACACCGCACATTCCGGGCCGATCTGCCGCGAGGCTTCCGCTACCGCGGCATGATCATTGGCCTGCCACTCCGACAGCGGTCGCTTCTGCTCGAACTGGCCTTGGCAGCTGCCACGTGCGCTGGCACGTCGCGCGCCAGGCGCCTTCAAGGTGGCCGTGACGGTGTAGGACAGGATGTAGTCATCCTTGAACATGCCTTCGTAATCCAGCGACCATTGATCCTGGCGCAGCGCGATCTCGTAACCGGCTTTGGTGTCCTGCGCCACCTGAACGCCGGCCGATCCTGCCCACGCCTGCAACGCCGCCTGCACCAGCACCGCCGGCCCCTGCTGTGCCACCC